>JARFRH010000230.1 GCA_029287355.1 Maribacter sp.
TTTCAATAAGACGGGTCTAAAATCGCTGAATTTCAATTCTTTGTTTATAAACCCGAGTAATGCCGCATAAACTACGGCGATGGCGGCTGCTTCGGTTGCCGTAAAGATTCCTGCGACGATACCGCCAACCACGATAATCAATAAGGTTAAGCTTAAAAAGGCATTTTTGAAATCAATGAATAATTTTTTGAAGCCTGCCCTTTTTGCCCGTGGCAATTTTTTCTTTTTAGCATAAATAAAGACCATGAACATCAGCGCTAAGCCGACCAAGATTCCAGGAACATATCCTGCTATAAACAAAGCTGCTACGGAAGCTGTTCCCCCACTGGCCAATGCAAAGATGATCAATACGTTGCTTGGTGGAATCAACAACCCTGTGGTAGAAGAACTTATATTTACTGCTGCACTGAACTCTCGTGGATACCCTTCAGTTTCCATTTTATCGGTGAGTGTGCTCCCAATTGCAGAAGCGGCGGCAATTGCCGAACCCGAAATGGCACCGAAAAGCATGGCTGAAATAATGTTTACAAATGCCAGGCCACCCGGTAAACTACCTATTAGGGACTTCGCAAAATCAATCAAACGTTGGGCAATACCTCCTCGATTCATGAGTTCTCCTGCAAGTACAAAAAAAGGAATTGCCAACAAGGCAAAATTGTCAATGCCCGTGGTCATTCGCTGGCATGCTGTGGTTATCGCTGGTAAGAACGCAATATTCAACAGTAAGGTCAGCAAGGTAGACATACCAATTGAATAGGCAACCGGTACACCATATGCCAATAGTGCAAAGAAACTGACGAAAAGAACGATGACACTAATTATTTCAATACTCATCTATGAGAAGTTTAGTTTTTTAATATTGTAGAAGGAGAAGAAAATAATAATCAGACCGCATATAGGAACAATAGTGTACACATACCCCAAGGGTACGTTCAATGCTGACGAAATTTGACCAAGGCTTAGGGTGGTATACACTAAATTTCCGCCTCCAATGACCATGATAATCAATGCGAAAACGGCCATGATTACTTGAATTACTTTTTGCCGACCATGTCGCTTATTTTCTGGAAGTTTTGACAAAAGGAAGTCCATTGAAAGGTGTCCTTCTTTTTGTCCATTGATATATGCTGCACCTAAAACAGTCAGCCAGATCAAAGCAAATCGCGCGAACTCTTCGGTAAACGAACTGGATTTCCCTACGATGTAACGTGAAATCACTTGCCAGACAACATCAACTACGAGCAGCGAAAAAATCACTACCAAAAGCCATTCAATGACCTTGTTTAGAACATTATAAATTTTTTCCATTAATTGGCATTTATTTTATCGATGAGTGCTTTCATTTGCGGGTCTTTCATCAAATTTTCCATAACAGGTTTAGATTTAATCTGAAAGGGCTTTTTATCAGGATAAAAGAATTTCACTCCATTTTTTTTAAGCATCTCCATTTGTTCGGCAATAGTCTCTTTCCAATAAATTTTTTGTTTTACAACACTTTCTTTGGAAGCAGTTAAAAGCCATTCTTTTTCTTGCCCAGATAATCTATTCCAAAATTTAGTACCGATTATGACCACATCAGGTATCATCGTATGCTCGTCAAAAGTGTAATATTTACAGACTTCAAAATGATTCGAGGTCACAAACGATGGAATATTATTTTCGGCGCCGTCAACTACATTTTGCTGCAAGGCAGTATAAAGTTCACTAAAGGCCATCGGAGTTGCTGAGGCCCCTAAGGTATTCGCCATGGACACTGACATTTGATCGTTCTGTACCCTTAACTTTAAACCGGTTAAATCATCGGGCGAGTTTATGGGTTTTTCTTTTGTGTAAAAACTTCGAGCCCCCGCGTCATAAAAACACAATCCACGTAGTAAATATTCACTGCCACTTGACAGCAATTGTTCTCCGACTTCACCTTCTAAGTTTCTCCACAAATGAGCATCATCACGAAACAAATAGGGTACAACCGTGAGTTGATATTCTGGTGCAAAATTCGATAATGCCGAAGCACTCACTTTGGTAATCGCAATACTTCCTATTTGTAAAAGCTCTAATACTTCACGTTCAGAACCTAATTGCCCATCAGGAAAAACCTTGATTTGTAATTTGCCTCCCGACTTTTCATTCAAGATGCTTTGCATATCTAAAATTCCCTTGTGCACCGGGTGCGAAGTAGGCAACGAATGCGCAAAATACAACACCTTAGTATCGCTGACGGCTGCACAGGAGGTTAGCAACAGGCCTATTACAGTGGTAACACAAATGGCAAATTGTTTTTTAAAATAGTTGAATTTTATCATATTCTAAATTAAATTTTCACGGATTCCTTTTTCCAAACCAGTGAGTTGTGCTAAACCCATTGCCCTGCCGATAAGCGAATAACCGGAGTAAAAATCATCTTGCCGTTTTTTATCATCCAACAAAACATGACCATGGTCTGGTCGCATGGGAATGGCAACTATTTCATCACCTTTAGCCTGTCTTCGTTTTTGTTCTTTGACGATGGCCTTCATCACCTTTTCCATTGGTACAGAGCCACCCAAATGCTCAGCTTCATAGAAACTACCATCAGCATGTCTTGCCACATTCCTGAGATGAATGAAATGGATTTTATCTCCAAAATCTTCCACAATTTTAACCAAATCATTTTCCGCAGATGCGCCCAAAGAACCTGAGCAAAAAGTCAAGCCATTACTCGGGGAAGGACAACATTCCAGTAAAAACTTGAGCTCTTCATAATTAGAAACAATTCTAGGAACCCCAAAGACAGAGAATGGTGGGTCATCAGGATGAATAGCCATTTTTACGCCTATTTTTTCCGCTTCGGGAATGATAGCATTTAAAAAATAAGATAGGTTTTCTTGAAGTTTTTGCTTGCTAATTTCCAATACGGTGGCGTGATTCTTTTTAAATTGATCTAGCTCGATTAGTTTTCGCGAACCTGGCATTCCTGCTAAAATAGATTCCTCCAGCTTTTTTCTTTGCACTTCGGTCAATCCATCGAAATATTTTTTCGCTTCTTCATAGATATCAGCGGCATAAGCCTGTTTTGCATTTTCCCTTTTCAAAATAAAGAGATCAAAGGCAGCAGCGGCTTTCGGACTATAGTGAAGTGCGGAAGCACCGGACGGCAAAATATAATCTAAATCAGTACGTGTCCAATCAATAAGTTGCATGAAATTATAGCACACTATATAAATGCCATTGGCCGCAAGGTTCTTTAAGGTTTCAATGTAATTCGCAATGTAGGCATCCCTTTCTGGGAGTCCATACTTGATCGATGTGTGAATATTAACACTCTCTACCACGGTCCACTCCAATCCATGGGATTCTATTTCATCTTTTAAGGAAGCTATAGTCTCTTTGGGCCATACCTCTCCTAAAGAGACTTCTTGACAAGCCGCCACAATGCCTTCCACTCCAATCTGTTTTATCTCATCGAGGGTTACTCCAAAAGAAGGTCCGAACCATCGAAATGTTTTCTTTAAATACTCCATTGCTTATACTCCTGAAAATGAACTAAAACCACCGTCAACGTCAAAAATGCTTCCCGTTACAAAACTCGATGCATTACTTAATAGGTAATGAACCATTCCGTTTAACTCGGATGCGTCTCCGAAACGACCCATTGGCGTGTTTCTGATAATACTTTTTCCTCTTTCGGTAAAAGAACCGTCTTCATTGGTCAATAATCTTCTATTTTGGTTTCCAATAAAAAAGCCTGGGGCGATTGCGTTGACCCGAATTTTATCTCCGTGTTTTGAGGCTAGTTCATTAGCCATCCACTTTGTAAAAATATCCACACCGGCTTTTGCCATTGAATAGCCCAAAACTCTCGAAATAGTCTGTTTTGAAGCCATAGAAGAAATATTTACAATAGATCCATGACCTTGTTTGACCATCAACTCGCTTAGAACTATTGTTGGTATTACGGTTCCAAATAAATTAATATCAACCACTTTTCTGGTATCACTTATTTCAATATCATATATGGTCTGGTCAGGCTTTAAAGTCGCTCCCGGGATGTTGCCTCCCGCAAGATTTACGAGTCCATCAAGCGTACCAAAATCCTTTTCAATGGTATCTTTTAAATTGGTTAACGCTTCTTCATTCATCACGTCCACAACGAAAATATGGGTGCTGTTCCCTGCTATCAGATTCAGTTCTTTCTGCTTGGTCTCCAATTTGTCAAGAGATCTTCCCAACAAAAGTACCTTAGCGCCATTTCGCACGAGGTACTCGGCAATAGAACCTCCTAAAGTGCCTGTACCTCCAGAAAGGGCATAGTTTTTATCTTTTAAAGACAATAGTGTACTCATTTAATCTTCTTTAGCCATTTTATATCCGGCGATGGTTGTATAATACTTTGTAATCATATTTGGGATTTCCCATGTTGGAAGTTCTCCTTCCTCTAAATATTTAAGATAATTCTGTGTCACCTGAGCAAAATGTGCCTCATGCCCTATTTTATACATGTCGGGAATATTGATTTTCCATAAACCATCTGACATTTTTTCCGCTGTTGCCCCAGAAAATAATTCTTGTACTTCATTATCCATGGCATGTTGTAACACCTCATCAAAAGGTTCTTTGATTGTAGGTTGAATATACAGAACCGGTTTGAAGTTTTCTTCCTCACCCTGCTTGATGATCAAATTGCATTTTGTACCCCGCATGATGCTATAATGTGTATCCCCTGTTCCTTCAGGGGCTTCATAGTTCCATATTACAGAAACCTTGGCGTGTTTCCCTTTTATTTTATAAATCATTTCTCCATTAGAATAGGTATGGAGTTTGCCATCTATGACAACTTTTTCTAAATACCTCGGGTAGTCCACCAAATTAGTAACCTTGGTAAATTCTTCAGGAGTTAATATCGTTGGCCAACGTTTCGCTTTGAGCATCTGTACATTTGATGAATCGATAATTTGTTCAGGAAAAGCTTCCCATTGTACCAAATCAACTAAATGGGTGGTGACATCCACAATACCCTCCCCTTCTTCATTGACATCAAAAAACCAAGGTGGTCTTACCAAAGGATTTCCGGAAACGTATTTGAAAAAATGATGCACACTTTCCTTGCTGATTGCCGGCTCGTCTATAGTTCCATCTACCAATTCCCCAAATACTTGAGGTATAGTGGAAAATAGTTTCTGCATCATAGTGGTCGACTCAAATCGTTCGGTCATGATATCATAAATCATAACTCCGTTCTCCTCGGCAATTTTGAAAGCTTTTTTCAATTTATCAAATCCTTGAGGATTGATTACCAAAGGTTTATCGGCGTATACATTCAAACCTGCTTGTACCGCTTTAAGGATATAATCGATTTTTTTGGAGTTCTTCCCGGCCACCACCATAACATTACCGGGCTTTTGGGCAATCATTTGTTCCAAGTAATCATCACCAAAATTGGTGTTGACCTTCCAAGCAGTAGGATGCTCAGCTCGAGAATTGTACTGCTCGATCTTGCTTAAAAAATCTTGGACTTCAGGCCCTTCAGGGGCGAAAACATGAATGACGGAATCAACCCTTGGATACATCGTTTTCTGTACCAAGGCCGCATGAAAATGGCCTGGATCTAAAATCATCAATTTGACATTTTCCATAGTTGGTTCCATTGTACTTTTTTCCCCAGACTTTTTTTCTTCACAGGAAATGTGAAAACCGATTAGTAGAATTGCAAATAAATAGTTCTTCATCTCTATAGTAGCTATACCTTAATAC
>JARFRH010000344.1 GCA_029287355.1 Maribacter sp.
ATAAGAGACAGGTATACATGTCTATCGATAAACAAAAACTAGAATAAGAATGCGAATTATACCTGCAATAGACATTATAGATGGCAAATGCGTCAGGCTCTCAAAAGGAGACTATGCTACCAAGAAAATATACAATGAAAACCCATTGGAGGTTGCCAAAGAATTTGAAGCCCATGGAATTCAATATTTGCATTTGGTGGACTTGGATGGAGCAAAATCCAAACACATCCTCAATCACGGAGTTTTAGAACAAATCGCATCGAAAACGAATTTGAAAATTGACTTTGGAGGAGGATTAAAAACCGATGATGATTTGAGAATTGCCTTTGAATGTGGAGCCAATCAAATTACAGGTGGAAGTATTGCAGTAAAGGACAAGGAAACTTTTTCTCGATGGATTGTGAGTTATGGTGCAGAAAAAATTATTTTAGGTGCTGATGCTTTGGATGAAAAAGTAGCCGTTTCTGGCTGGCAAGAAGAATCAAAGGAAGAGTTGCTGCCTTTTATTCAATCTTATCAAGAAAAAGGTATTCAATACGTAATCTGTACGGATATCAGCAAAGACGGCATGTTAGAGGGCCCTTCTTTTGATTTGTACAGAAAGATAATCAAGACGTCTTCTGTCACTTCGAGCCTTCCTGTTCGGCAGACAGGCAGAGTCGAGAAGCAATTAAAGCTAATCGCTTCCGGTGGTATCTCTACCTTTGATGAACTTCCAAAGTTAGCCGAAATAGGCTGTGAAGGTACTATTATCGGAAAGGCGATTTATGAAAATAGAATCAGTTTAAAACAGTTGGAAAATTATATTTTGTCACGATGAGCAATGAAGGGAAAATAGTAGAAGAATTGGTGAAAAACGCAATGTATCGCATGGATGAAAGTACACGCATGATAAAGAAAAGCCTTGCGGAAATTGCGGAAGAGGAGTTATGGGAAAAGCCCAATGAATCTTTGAATAGCATCGCCAATTTGATACTACACCTATGTGGAAACATTAGGCAATATATTATTTCGTCACTTGGTGAAACGGAAGATATCCGAAATCGTGACCTGGAATTTTCCACGAGCCAAAGTGTAAGCAGATCTCAAATGCTTGCTGAACTAGAGGATACCGTTGACAGCGCAAAGCGCGTAATTTTTGATGCTGGTTTAGATCGGTTATTAAAAATCAGATCTGTACAGGGTTTTTCTTTATCAGGTGTTGGTGTTATCATTCATGTAGTTGAACATTATTCGTATCATACCGGACAAATTGCTTTTTGGGTAAAACAACTAAAAAACAAAGACCTGGGTTTTTACGATGGTGTTGATTTAAAAATTAAAAACAAGGATTAAGGTGTTAGCAAAAAGAATCATACCCTGCTTGGATATTAAAGACGGCCGTACTGTCAAGGGAGTGAACTTCGTGGATTTGAGAGACGCGGGTGACCCCGTGGAATTAGCTGAAATATATAGTCGAGAGGGCGCTGATGAGTTGGTATTCCTTGATATTTCGGCTACTGAGCAGAAGAGAAAAACATTGGCCCAATTAGTCTACCATGTTGCGGAAAAAGTGAATATTCCTTTTACGGTTGGTGGTGGCATCTCATCGGTGGAAGATGTTGATATATTATTACAAAACGGGGCGGACAAAGTCTCCATAAATTCCTCCGCGGTTAAAAACCCGCAGTTGATTAATGATTTGGTGGCCAAGTTTGGTTCGCAGTGTATTGTCGTGGCTATTGATGCCAAGCAAATTGAAGGTAAATGGATGGTTCATTTAGTTGGAGGTAAAATCCCAACAGAAAAAGAATTATTTTCGTGGGCCAAAGAAGTTGAAGAAAGAGGAGCTGGAGAAATATTGTTTACATCCATGGATCATGACGGCACCAAAAACGGATTTGCCAATAAGGCCTTGGCTAAATTATCAAAGAATCTGAATATTCCCATTATCGCTTCTGGTGGTGCTGGTAGCATGCAGCATTTTACTGATACCTTTGTAGCCGGGAAGGCGGATGCTGCCTTGGCCGCAAGTGTTTTTCACTTTAAAGAGATAAAGATTAAAGATTTAAAAGAAGAATTACAAGAAAACGGTATTCCCGTTCGTCTCTAAATCCAACCAAATTGATACGGGCACGCAAAGAAGATAAAAGAGTAGTAGTAGATATCTTGGTGGAAGCTTTTGAGCCCTTGACGGGGGATAATTCCATCAATCTTGTAGTGAAGCAAGATGAAAGACGTGTTGAACGTATGCGTGTTTTAATGGAGTATTTGTTTGATAAGGCCATGCGCAGCGGGGAGGTTTTTTTATCGGATAACCATGCCAGCTGCCTCTTGATTACCTATGCGCATAAAGACAAGTTTAGCATTGCGAAGCTGTTTTCAACCTTGCGATTGGTATTTAAATGTATTGGCATTGAAAGAGTGGGTAAAGTCTTAAGACGCCAAAAGATAGTACAACGTAATTACCCGAATGGAGCATACATACGACCTATGATTTTTGCCGTAAAAAATGACTACAAAGGCACCGTTACGGCAGCCAAGTTGATCTTACAGGTATTTAAGAATTTCAAGGATAATAAGTTACCGGTAATTGTTGATACGGCATCAGAAGATCATGTGAAATTGTATCGGAAATTCGGATTGAAAATTTACAATAAAGAAAAGGAGTTGGGTTTCCCGATTTACCTTTTGAGAATGAATTGATAAGATATAAAGCGTTATGACAATAGATTTCAATAAAAGTTTAGATGGTCTCGTTCCGGCAATCATTCAAGATGCTAGCACTAAAAACGTTTTGATGCTCGGCTATATGAATGAAGAAGCTTTCCAAAAAACAAAAGAAACCCAAAAGGTCACTTTTTTTAGCAGAAGTAAGAAACGCTTATGGACGAAGGGGGAAGAGAGTGGTAACTTTTTGAGCCTTGTAGCTATCAAAAATGATTGCGACAATGACACTTTGTTGATTTCCGTGAATCCTATTGGCCCTGTGTGCCATACAGGTAGTGATACGTGTTGGAATGAAGACAATACGGCCAGCTTCGGGTTTCTGTCGGAACTGGAAAACATTATAAAACAAAGAAGAACCGTCAGTGATGGTAGTTCTTCCTATGTGGCTTCCCTTTTTGAAAAAGGCATCAATAAGATTGCACAAAAAGTCGGGGAGGAGGCTATTGAAACGGTTATCGAAGCTAAAGACGATAATGATGAACTCTTCCTATATGAAAGTGCGGATCTACTTTTTCATTATTTGATACTACTTCAAGCCAAAGGATTTACCCTAAAGGATATTGAGGCAGAACTGATAAAAAGGAATCAATAGCTAAATGGATTTAGCACTGGATTTTTTATTAATCACAGGTATATTTTCAGACATCCTGGATAAAAAACTCCCAAATGCATGTGAGTTCGGATTGTCAAACCAAGTATATGAAGATACCGATGGAATTAGCTACGAGGCCAAAGGAATTTCCGTTCATATAATTTCGACTATCCCAAAGACGAATATGCGTTTGTAAGTGAATTGAAAAAGGACCTAGCAACAACCGGTGATACGGTCATAGAACAGGTGCTGAACCATTGAAAATATAAGGGTTCGAGTTTTATTTTGATAAATCCGAACCATTTCAAAATAGGCTTGTCTCGAAATTGATGTTAGTTTCTATTATTGACTTCAGATCAACCTGAAAGTTTTTTATTATTGACCGTAGCATTTCCCCAATAATTTAAGACACTTGCCCCGGAAGCGGTAACATCTATGGTTTCGTTTACCCTGTGGAATGCTTCGCTAGCCCCTGAAAGTTAAATCTTAAGGTAATCGACCGATAAATCGAAATCCTGGATAGTACTACTTCCTTTAAGTTTTCCATTAAGCTAAACTGGAAGTACCTGTAGTAACTAGATATAAACGCTCAGCACTTACTTCTCCAGTAAAATCAGAGGCACCAGCAAGGGCTATTCTTCCATCCGAAACAATCCATTCGTTTTCCAAAGTTAAACGCGAAGCTCCTCCAATATCAAAAGTAGAGATGTCATTGGTCACGATGTAAGCATTCATTGTGGCATTACCGCGAACGCTGGTGAATTTCTCAAGCGGTATCACCAAGGCATCGCCTTCTCTCTTGACAATGATTTTATCATGTAGGTTGTCATTGGCTTCAATACGAACACGCTCTTCAGTCTCTGAGAAGGTAACATAGGTGTTGAAGGCATCGGCAACTATTAATTTCGAATACGAGGGAATTGAATAGCCCTATGAAGTTACTTCACCTGATGCGCGAATGGTATCATGGTCACAAGAATTTAAGAACCCTAGGGTTAGGATGAGTCCGATAAATACATTTACTTTTTTCATTTCGATTGAATTTACTATTGATTGATGTTTTACTTTGTTCTCTTAAGAGATGAGCGGATCATACGGATATCCACTCTAACTGAATCGGATACCATACTTCACCGTGCCGATCTGAAAAGAATTTCTTATCGGTATCCCTTCTCATAAACACTTGATTATCTTCGATGAATACTCGCTTCGTTTTGATGACCTCGTGAAATCGACCTGACGCTTTGTTGTTATTCTCCACCATCGATTTTTTTTAACGATTTCTTCCCATATTAAAGACACCGGCTTTGATTCCGACGCCTCCTGAAAAGCCGTTGATACGATCGACAGGGCTATTGACCAAGTTGATCTTACTTGAGAACCGGTATTTGACGCCTGCTTCTACTTGTACATATCTTGAGATGTTATACAGCAAGCTAATTCCGGGTTCGGCCACAAAAATGGCATCGAAGTCATCTTCGGTCAATTCTTCCTCAAAGTCATAATCGTTGAAATCGTCTTCGATAACACCAATTCCACCTGCACCGATTAGCAATGGAAAAGAGAGATTAACTCTAGATTTACTAAAGAAAATAGGCTCTAAATGGAGACCTCCGTAACCTCCAATAAGATCTTCCCGTCGTGACAAGGCTGTATTGAAAACATCTTGGTCAGAGTAAATGAAATTACCTTCGAAACCAATTTCGAATTGTTGATTAGCCACATAGGCAACTTTGAATCCACCTATAAAGGTGTCCGCGTCATCTATTTCCCCATAACGCACGTTCAAACCCAAATAGACACCGTGCACCAC
>JARFRH010000293.1 GCA_029287355.1 Maribacter sp.
CACTAGTCGTCGGCAGCGTCAGATGTGTATAAGAGACAGGGATAGATGTGATATTTGGTACGCGACTTCTGAGGATGGTTGGACGTGGAAGGAAGAAGGTCTTGCCGTGCCACGGGGTGAAAAAGGCGCTTATGATGATCGTTCGGTTTTTACTGTAGAAATCATGAAATGGGAAGACAAGTACTATCTCAGCTACCAAGCGGTAAAATCCCCATACCATGTCAGGGTCAAAAATACGGTCGGTCTGGCTTGGTCTGATTCCCCGAATGGACCTTGGACAAAAAGTAAAGAACCCATTTTGCGTCCTGCTGATAATGGTGTTTGGAAGGGCGAAGAACAAAATCGCTTTTTGGTTGAGAAGAAAGGAGATTTCGATAGTCATAAAGTCCATGACCCCTGTATTCTTCCGTACAAGGGCAAATTTTACTTGTACTATAAAGGTGAGCAGATGGGTGAGGAAATTACTTTTGGTGGAAGACAAATTCGTCATGGCTTGGCGATAGCGGATCATCCGAAAGGGCCTTATGTAAAATCTCCATATAATCCCATAAGTAATAGTGGACACGAAATTTGTGTCTGGCCATACAAAAAAGGGATTGCCTCATTAATAACTACTGATGGCCCTGAAAAAAACACCATTCAATGGGCACCTGATGGAATCAATTTTGAAATCATGTCCGTAATTCCGGGGGTCAACGCACATGCCATTGGCTTGAACCGAACAGCAGATTCGGAAAAGGAGCCAACTGAAATTCTCCGTTGGGGATTGACCCATGTTTACAACAATGGTGATTACCAAAGTATCATGCGTTTCTCTTCGGAAAGAAAAACGAGGCATGTCGCCAAAGGGGTGAAATCAAAATGAATAGTTTTCAAAGATACGATTGTCTTCCCTTGTTCAGAAGCTTCTAGCGACATGGATGGAGGTATCATGCTGTTGGACGGCGATTGAATGGGGCGATAAAAGATGTGTTCCAAATAAAGAAATTTTCATGACTACCACTATTAAGAACATTGATTGTAAGCTATTTAGGATACCGTTGTCCGAGGTCATGAACGATGCCAAACATGGCGACCATACTCATTTTGAATTGGTAACGACCACCATCTCCTTAGTAGATGGAATGCATGGAACGGGTTATACATACACTGGCGGAAAAGGTGGGCACGCAATAAAAGCGATAGTAGATTATGACATTGCCCCGGCATTAATCGGCAAGGACGGCCTAGATTTGGATGGAATTTATGATTTCATGGAATGGCATATGCACTACGTCGGTCGAGGAGGTATTGTTTCTTTCGCTATTTCGGCAATTGATATTGCATTGTGGGATATCAAATGTAAAAAGGCAGGTAAACCACTCTGGAAGATGGCCGGAGGAGTTGGTAATACAAGTAAAGTTTATTGTGGAGGAATCGATTTGCAATTCCCGATTCCGAAATTATTGAAGAATGTGGAAGCTTATTTAGCCGCCGGATTCAATGCGGTGAAGATAAAAATTGGTCGAGAAAATCTCGATGAAGATATCAGGCGCATAAAAGCCGTTCGCGAATTTATCGGTCCGGATGTGACCTTTATGGTCGACGCAAACTATGCCATGACGGTTGAAAAGGCCATAGTAGCCATTGAAAAATTCCGGCAATACGATATCACTTGGTTTGAAGAACCGATTATTCCTGACAATTATAAAGGCTTTGCTGAAATAGCCAATGCTACGAATTTCCCTCTGGCAATGGGAGAAAATCTACATACGATCCATGAATTTGAATATGCGATGGAACAATCTAAACTTTCTTTCATACAACCCGATGCCTCGAATTGTGGAGGTATTACAGGCTGGTTGAAAGCGGCAAGATTGGCTAAAACTTATAATATTCCCGCATGTGCGCATGGTATGCAAGAATTGCATGTGAGTTTGGTTTCGGCACAACCGAATTCAGGTTGGTTGGAAGTACACAGTTTTCATATTGACCAGTATACCAAAAGACCATTAGTAGTAGAAAACCATAGAGCAGTGGCACCTGATACTCCGGGAATTGGGGTAGAATTCGATTGTGAGAAATTAAAACCATACAAAAGATAAGATCATAACAAAGGACTTATTGTGAGCAATTTGCCGGATTGATATTGAGTCTTTAAACCCTTATATTTTTTGAAACCTTTTCCTATTATCATAAAATAAGAATAACAGATGCGCAATTTGTGCTGGAGAATTGAACATTTAATGCTTTAATCACTAGAAGTGATATAAAAGAATAGTTGTAAATTCTCAATCTAAAATCAATTAAAAAATGAACCGAATTAAATCTATACTTGCATTATTACTTTTATTTACATGGAATGTTTTCTTTGCACAAGAAATTCAAGGAGAACTAAAAAAATGGCACAAAGTAACACTTGTCTTTGAAGGTCCTGAAACCTCTGAAAAAGCTGATCAAAACCCATTTTTAAATTACAGATTAAATGTAACATTTACCCATCCTGTGACCCAGGAAAAATTTGTGGTACCCGGATATTTTGCGGCGGATGGAAATGCTGGAAATACCGGTGCCGAAGCAGGTAACATCTGGAAAGTTCATTTCACACCGGACCAAATTGGGAAATGGAATTACGAAGTGGATTTCAAAAAAGGAAAATGGGCCGCTATACGTACTTCGCAAAAAATCAAAAGTGCTGACTATATGGATGGCCAAAACGGAACATTCACCATAACGGAAACAGACAAGACAGGAAGAGATTTACGAGGAAAAGGCCGTCTACAATATGTTAACGAACGCTATTTGAAATTTCAAAATGGGGAATACTTTCTTAAATGCGGGTCAGATGCACCGGAAAACTTCTTAGCATACGACCAATTCGATGGCACTTTTCAGAATGACGGTCATAAAGACAATTTGGTAAAAAGTTGGTCTGCTCATCTACAGGATTGGAAAGCAGGTGATCCGATCTGGAAAGAAAATAAAGGAAAAGAAATCATAGGAGCAATCAATTATCTGGCCTCAAAAGGGATGAACGCTTTTTCTTTCCTGACAATGAATATTGCTGGTGATGACCAAAATGTTTTTCCATACATTGATTACGATACTTGGGATCGTTTCGATACTTCTAAATTGGATCAGTGGGAAATGCTATTTGAACATGCGGATAAATTAGGAATGTTCATGCATTTTAAAACCTTAGAGCACGAAAATCAAGGCCTATTGGATAATGGCGGAACGGGCTTACATACCAAATTATATTTCCGTGAATTAATAGCACGTTTTAGTCACCATTTAGCCCTGAACTGGAACCTAGCCGAAGAAACTGGCGACTGGACAGAGACACCTCCAACCTTTCCAATTGATGCTGCGGAACGTATTCGACTGGCAGAGTACTTATGGGAAACAGACCCCTACAAGCATCATTTGGTGATTCACAACGGCGCTTGGTTTGGGCCAATTTATGGTGCAAATACGAAGTTTACGGGAGCATCTTTACAAACCAACAATGCCGATTTCAGTAGGGTTCATTCGCAAACATTGAAGGTTTTGGAAGAAGCCAAAAGTGCCGGAAAAGTATGGGCAGTTGCTGTTGACGAACCCGGTGACCATAGGCACTCTTTGATTCCCGATGCTGAGGATTCAGCCCATGATAATGCCCGAAAAAATGGCCTTTGGGGAGCCATGATGGCGGGTGCTTGGGGAACGGAATGGTATTTCGGATATGAACATCCTCACTCTGATTTGACCTGTCAAGACTTCCGTTCACGTGATTTGTTCTGGGACCAAGGAAAAATCTGCTTGGACTTTTTCAACAATAACAAAATTCCTGTTTGGGAAATGGAATCCGATGATGCTTTAATCTCTTCCGAGGGAGATTTTGTTTTCGCAAAACCAGGAGCGATTTATGTGGTGTATCTTAAAAATGGAGGGGAAACCTCCTTGGATTTAGGCAACTCAAGTAACGAATTTGATGTTTCATGGTACAATCCACGAAAAGGCGGTGCCCTTCAAAAAGGAAAAGTGAAGTCCATTTCAGGTGCAGGTAAACATTCACTCGGACTTCCGCCTCTTAAAAAGGAAAGAACTAATGATTGGGTGGTCTTGTTGACAAAAAAATAAGCCCCTAGCTTAAAAGGCAGTAGAAACCAATCAGTTTTAGCGGTCAAGGTCTTAATTCGATGGTGGACTCGTATCTCGTTTTGGAAATTTAAGACTATCAGCAGGGTACGTTTCCTTTAAATAGTGCATCTGTACTTTTGCCCAATCCGTAATCATTTCACGTTGTTGGTCAGATAGGTTCGCCTCAGCATGTAAGCCTAAATAGGTGTATGCAGGTAATGGCATCTCCTTTTCCGCCACCATTTCGATGATTTCTTCAAATTTATGGTTTTGAACAAAGATCGGTTTTTTGGTAAATTCCGAAAAATTCAGATGTTTTTTACCATCATCAACATGATGATCCAGCCACCAGGCAACCGGCTGCACATTGGAGTACCACGGATATTCCGTTTTGTTGGAATGGCAGTCGTTACAGGAAACCTGCATGAGATTACCCACATCGGATGGTACTTGATATTTGGTAGAAATATCATAAGTAAGATCGTTAGATTCATTTTTCTCAGGTCGTATAAACTGAATTATGATCAGTACAATTCCTAATCCTATTACGCTTTTTTTTAGCATGATATATGTGTTGGTTAAACCTTGTTTTTTAGACCAAAAACAAGGTTCAAGGTTTAATGCTCATCTATAATTTTTCACTCGTTCATCTTCTATTGTTCCTTTCCAGTTTAATCCAAAGGCAAAATCGTAGGTATTTCCTTCCGAATCAACATAAGCCTTCATGTCCCTTGGTACGTCTTCAAATTGCAACTCCACTGTTCTCATATCGGCGGGCATTTGAAATGGTAATAAAGCCGAAGGTTCGGCTTTACCTGATATCATTTCCATCAATGCTTGATCTTGTACTCCCATATGCACCAAAATTGCGGATGCATTTTTTTCGATTTCCGAAAATATCATCGGTTTTGAAACGTGCACCACTACAATTACAGGTTTGTTCCCCATTTTCGCCTTGGTTTCGTTGACCAGCTTCAAATCGGTCGTATTGTTGGCCGTAACCGTTTTGCCCTTGTACGTTCTGTTTGTAAAACTCTCAAGCGGACTTCCGCCGGCCAAACTGGTTTCACGGGCATCAGTCGCCGTATATGTGCCGTATTGTAAACTGATTGGCACGTAGCCATTGCCTCCTTTTTTCAAATCTTCTTGATTATACCCCACACCCCCATCAGGACTTTCAATACCTACTAAAGCAAAATCAGCTTGCTTTGGGTCATCGACCACTTCAAAATAGTTCGAAATAATCTCCATATTGAATGGAGATTCTATTTTTTCCGGGCTTACTATACCCCACCAATTCGCACTCGGTGCAATATAGCGTTGTGGCACATACACTTTTTGCTTTTCTTTCAAAGGCAATATCTTTTGTTGGTTTTTTAGTAGTACAATAGATTTCAATTGCGCTTCATAGCCCGCTTGCATATATTCCGGATTTCCTACAATTTTATCGGTTTCTGCTACATCCAAATACGGGTTTTCAAATAGACCCACTCGAAAAATATTTTTCAACAAACGAACTGCAGACATTTCAAAGCGTTTGCGCATGTACTCTTCGCCATGTTCCGTAACACCCATTTTGTAGGCATCAAGTACAGGACCCATAGCGTTATTACCGCCAAATTGATCCATTCCTGCATCGATGGCCTTATAATGACGCTCGGCTTCGGTCAAGGTTTCTACACCCCAGGGCTTACCTTCGAATTTGTCAATGGAAGATACGTCTCTAGTGATGCCCCAGTCGGTACAAAGTACACCTTCATAGCCATATTCGCCCCTTAGAACATCGGTAATCAAATACTTGTTGTAGCCATTGGCCACTGCTTCACCCTCTCCCGTGGAAATGGTATAATACGGCATAACGGCCGAGGCCATTTTAGTTGGTCCTTTCAACTTAAATGCACCTTCGGTAAAAGGTTGTGTATGATCTTTTAAGTTTTTTCCAGGGTATACGGCATAAGCTCCATAGCCAAAATGACCATCACGTCCACCTTCTTCGGGTCCTCCACCTGGCCAATGCTTCACCATAGCATTGACACTTTCAAAACCCCAATCACCACCATCGGTAGATTGAAAACCATCGACGTATGCCCTTGCCAAGTCGGTTGCCAGATCAGGATCCTCGCCCATGGTGCCATCAAAACGGCTCCATCTGGGTTCGGTAGCAAGATCTATTTGTGGTGAGAGTGCCGTAGCAATACCCAAAGCGCGGTATTCTATTGAAGCGATTTCACCGAACTCTTGCATCAAAGCAGGGTCAAAAGCCGCTGCAATTCCCAAGGTTCCCGGCCACATGGAAATGGCCCCACCTGCCCCAGCATTGAATTCCGCATAAGAGTCCGTACCGTGTCTAGGATCCGAACTGGTATTTACAGGAATCCCAAAATCCAATCCTTCGGCAAAAGATTGTGCATTATTGTTCCATTGCGCAGCTATTGCAGGTGTTTCGACGCGCGTAATGAGCACATGACGTAAATGATCATCTGTTAAAAACGCTTTTTGTTCATCTGACAAATCACTAGCATTCGCTCCACTTTCCGGGAAGGCTTTTCCATCGTAGGTCGATGACCCGAAACCACGACTACTGCCCGGAATTGATTGATGTGAACTATATAACATCAGACCGCCAATATCTTCCAAACTTAACTTTGAAGCCAAGTCTTTTGCGCGTTCATCAGCGGATAAACGCCAATCTTCGTATGCATCCAGTTCACCATTTTTATTTAGATCCTTAAATGCATATCTATCGACGGTCAAGAGCTTGACACCCGATTCATGATTGTAACCCAAGGTGCTTCCGTCTGTATTCGAAACTTGTACGAAACCCTCTTTTTGAGCTGAAGTAAATTTTTCAGCACAGCTGCCCAAGAGTAATGAAATGATTAAAACGGTTAGCGCTGAATTTGGTTTTTTGAAATGCATGGGTTTAATTTTTATACGTTTATTACTTTCCTTGAACTATAGCGAATAATTCCTTGTCCAATTGCGGCTTGACGCCACAACTTGTATCAAAATACATAGTAGCTGTATTGGTAGCATTATATACGGGCCATTCCGGCAGGTCAGCATGATTGGGGTTTCCCGTTTTGGCAAAATTGATCCATGATTGACTCATCTTAGCGGCCAAGTCATGTGCTTCCTGTCCACCACCGGTCATTTGATTGGCTAATGCGATATTATCAAATACAAAGGGAAGTTCCATACAATGCAGTGCTTTGTATTTTCCATCGAAAACAGGCGATTGCCACGTAAAAAGGTACATATAGACCGAAGCACCATCTTTAAGTGCCGATTTATCATTGGCCTGAACTACTGCTCCAGGCCTGAACATCGTGTCAACATCCAATAAATCCTTGGCAGCGGTATCCTTCGGGTATGCCTTTTTAACCGCCTTTATATAATCGTCTGCCCTTTCTTTGTATTGCTCTTTAATATGCAACATAATGGCTTCATCTGAAGCACCCAAGAATCGCATATTCATAAATGGAGCAAATTCGTTTTTGGTAGTCCCAATTAAGAGCGGAATATCTTTTGACATTGCAAGTGCCTCTTCCGAACTTAACTGATAGGGCAAATCAATACCATCTTCACTAGGGCCCCAATTCAAACCAAAACCGATAATCGGTTTTCCGGCAGCTTTCATTTTTTCTGCTACTACTTTTAATGCCTTGCTACCCGCTGCCGACAATACCTCAAATGGAATATTTTGAATACTGTCAATAGTAGTAGCATCCAATCCTAAAATTGAAATAGTCTCTTTAGCAATATCTTGGGTATCTTTCTTCTCTAACATGGCACTTCTAAAAGAACCACTTTGATTAATTGCTTTATGAAATAAACCTGTTGCCTGTGGCATAGCCATAAGCGTGTTTACTTTGGCGCCTCCACCGGACTGACCAAAAATGGTCACGTTCGTTGGATCACCACCAAAGTTGGAAATGTTATCATGTACCCATTCCAAGGCAAATGCCAAATCCAAAATACTGTTATTGGCGGAATGCACATACTTTTCGCCATAGGCGGATAGATCCAAGAATCCTAAAACGTTTAAACGATGGTTAATGGAAACTACCACGACATCGCCTTTTATACTTAAATTTTCTCCGTCATAAGAAGGTAATTCATGACTTGAACCGGCTGTAAATCCACCTCCATGAATCCAAAATAGTACGGGTCTTTTTTTGCCGTCATCAATACTTGGGGTCCAAACATTAAGGTTAAGACAATCCTCATTGGTGTAGCCCCAATCATGATCAAAAACGAATTCCGATTCGTCTTGTACCGAGGTGGTGGGCGTTTCTAATGGCGCAACTGGGCCGTACATCGTAGAACTTCGCACACCTTCCCAAGATTCGGGTTTTTCTGCAGCTTCAAATCGATTTGCTTTTGCATATGGAATTCCCTTATAGGTATAAATTCCATTCGTAATATATCCACGGACTTTTCCGGAATTTGTTTCAGCCACCGCTATGTTTTCTCCAGTCTGAATTTCAGATTGACCTTGTAAAAAGACCCCCATGAGCGACATACCAAAAACTAAAAGTTTAAAAGTTGATTTATTCATTTTATTTATATTAAGGTTCTGTTTACAGGCTTATTTAAAACCAATTTTCTTTATTCCATCATGACTGATCTTGATAGCCTCCAAAGGCTGTAAACTATCAAAGGTCATGTCTTGTTCCACCATATAATACTCCATTCCCGACTTTTCTTTTTGCGCTAGAATTCTGCCGAAATCAATTGTGCCTTGGCCAACAGGCGCAAACCTTCCTTTCTCGTCCATATCCTTTACATGCCAGATTTTAAAGCGTCCAGGGTGATTTTCAAAATAGACCAGTGGATCTGCCCCGGCTTTTGTAACCCAGAATAAATCCATTTGAAAATTGACCCATTCGGGGTTGCAATGTTCCAATAAGTAATCAATGGTCACCATACCCTCTTCGTCCTTTTTAAATTCGAAATCGTGGTTGTGATAGAGTAGTTTGAGTCCTGCCGCATGGGCCTTCTCACCTAAAGCATCCAATATTTTCGCTAAATTCTTTGCCCCACCTGTCATGCCCATGGTCATAGAAGCCTGATCGAATTTAAAGAGCCCCATAGGTGGTACGGGCACTACAAAGTATTCAAAGCCAGCAGTCTTTACGTCCGCCATCATGGCATCGGCATTATCAAGTGTAACGCTGCCCTGATGTGTACTGATCGGATTCAAATTCAATTCAGTCAATAAAGCCTTAAAATCCTCGGGCGCCATGTTGTAGAACTTACCATCGGCATAGCCTGCGGCCTCTATGTTTTGATACCCAGCTTCTGCAACGGACTTTAAAGTAGCCTTAGCATCCGCTTCCATTGCGTCACGCACCGTATAAAGGGCAAGACCTCCGAATTTGGATGGACTCGTTTCTACTTCAGTTGTAGCTTCTATTGTGGTGGCAACCTTGGTCGCAGTCT
Source organism: Maribacter sp. (assembly GCA_029287355.1). Taxonomy (GTDB): domain Bacteria; phylum Bacteroidota; class Bacteroidia; order Flavobacteriales; family Flavobacteriaceae; genus Maribacter_C. Next base: position 9,547 of record JARFRH010000293.1, read on the forward strand.
CTTAACACGATATGCTACCTACAAGCAGAAAAGCCATTGCAAAGCTTTAGGTTAGCGTCTAACTATTTAATTTTTTCATTTTCCTTGATTATGAATTAGTACTTTTTGTAATTTATTTCCCTTAATTATTTAAAACTATAGAGATAAGGAGCTTTGTGTGCTTTTCCTTGAAAAAGTTTTTCATGACGATCCAAAATATTCATTCCTAAAATTCGTCTTTGAAAAGTGGTGCGGCGTAACTCCTCTCCCAAAATGACCTCATAGACCATTTGCAACTGTTTCATAGTAAACTTGGAGGGTAGGAGATTCATACCCACTAATTTTTTCTCTAAATTATCTTGTAATACCTGTAAAGCCTTAGCTACGATTTTTCGATGGTCCATCATCAAAACTGGAAGTTCATCTATGGAGTACCAGTCGATACTATCTGAAAGTTCGTCAGGAGTTGGAGTTACCTTATCATAATTGATAAGCGCATAATAGGAAATCGAAATAAAGCGATCAAGAAGCCAATCGGGTATTTCGCGATCCATGTCGTTCTCCTTAAAGATACGTTTCATGGCATCAGGGTCGGAACGTGTCAGGCTTCCAAACGTCTGAAACTGTTCCAAATAAATATCATCAAGTCCGGTGCGGTTTTTCACACCTTTTTTGACGGCGTCATCAAGACTTTCATTTCGATTTATGAACCCCCCTGGCAATGCAAAAAAACCTGTATTGTGGTACTCGAGAATCAAAATCTTAAGTTGCTTTCCATTGAAACCGAAAATGACGCAATCATATGAAAGGTTTTGTATAAAATTCTCTTTTTGAAGTTCTTGTGTCGATTTTTTAAATCGCATGAATCAATATTTATTCAAATAAAGAATAATAATCCAGGAAAAAAAAATATTATTGTTACAAAATGAGACAATAAGACTTTTTAACTACGAATTTCATTCTAAATCAGCCTCATTATTATTAAAGACATCTTTAATGTTCAGTCTTGAGTACCCTTACTTGCAGAATAATTTTTTCAATTTAAACCATTTATTTTTGGATTTTTAACAAGGGGAAGGATTCGAATGGTATGGATTAAGCAATTTTTGTTACCTTTTCTCATTTTAAATGAAATGAATGCCCACCTTAAAACAAATTGCAGAAGACCTTAATATCTCGGTAAGTACTATATCTAGAATCCTTAATGGTAAGGGTAAGGAATCGAGAATAAGTGATGCAACGGTGGACGCTGTACTCAAATACGCCGAAGAAATTGGTTATTCCCCTAACTTAATCGCAAAAGGACTGCAAGCCTCCCAAACATTTACTATTGGCTTAATGGTACCCGATATTACAAATCCATTTTTTGCCGCAATGGCAAAAAATATTGAAAAATGGGCCTCAAAAGCAAAGTATTCCATTATCCTCATTGATTCGGATGAGGACGTTGAAAAAGAGAAAATACAAGTACTGAACATGATGAGCAGAAAAGTGGACGGACTCATCGTTGCCCCAGTGGGAGATTCATATCAACATTTCACTAAAATCGTAAAGCAGAAGGTACCGTTGATTTTTGTAGACAGGTATTTCACAGATTCAACTATACCTTATATCGCTTCGGATAATTATCAAGGAAGTTACGATGCTACGCAAGAATTAATTAAAAATGGCCATACAAGAATATGCCTAATACGTGGCAGAAGTGCAAATGAACTGGTCCAAGAAAGAACCCAAGGCTATATAGATGCACTCAAGAATGCTACTATCGAAGTCTCCGAAGAATTAATGGTCGGAAATTCGTTCAGTATTCAAAACGGCTTTGAAAGTACCAAACATGTTATGCAATTAAAAAATCCACCTACGGCTATTTTTGCCATGAACAATTTAATTGGCTTTGGGGTACTAAAGGCCGTAAAGGAACTTGGGTTAAAAATTCCACAAGCGGTTTCACTAATTATTTTTGACAATCAACCATACTTATCC
>JARFRH010000077.1 GCA_029287355.1 Maribacter sp.
ACCGGTACCTTTCGTCATGCGGTAGTCCGTTTCGGTTTCTAAGCCCCAATAAACATCTACTTCCGCACTAGGTTCGGTGAATGGAAAGTACGAAGGTCTTAAGCGAATTTTCGATTTCCCAAAAAGTTCGGTCTTGAAAAATTGTAGCGTTTGTTTTAAATCGGCAAAAGAAACATCCTTATCAATATACAAACCTACTACTTGATGAAAGAAACAATGCGAACGTGCCGAAATGGCTTCGTTTCGATACACACTACCAGGGGATATCGTTCGAATAGGGGGTTTGTTGTTTTCCATATATCTCACTTGTACCGATGAGGTATGGGTGCGGAGCAAAATATCAGGATTCGTCTGCACGAAAAAAGTATCTTGCATGTCACGTGCCGGGTGGTATTCCGGAAGATTCAAAGCCGTAAAGTTGTGCCAATCATCTTCGATTTCAGGACCTTCGGAAACATTAAAACCAATTCGTGAAAAAATCTCGATGATTTGGTTTTTTACGATAGAAATGGGATGCCGAGCACCTAATTCCAAAGGTTCACCAGGGCGTGTCAAATCTCCATAAACCCCTTCCTCTTCCGAAGTATCCTCTTGTAGGGCTTTTAGTTCATTGACTTTATCTGTGGCCTTCTGCTTAAAGGTATTGATGACCTGGCCAAATTCCTTTTTTTGATCATTCGCCACATTTTTGAACTCCGCAAAAAATTCATTTAATAGCCCCTTTTTGCCCAAATACTTTATACGAAAGGCTTCCACAGCTTCTTTTGAGTCTGCCGTGAAATTCTCAACCTCAGCAATATGTTCTTTTATCTTATCAATCATGATGGTCAACTAGACGACAAATGTAAAAATTTTATGGCAGTACTAAATCAACATACCCCACGAAAAAGGCACCTCAAGCCTTTTTCGTGGGGTGGAGGTTTTCGATGAATTACCTATTGTTTGTCCTTTACGTTGTTTTTCACCCAATTCAAGCAAGCATCAAAGGTGTCAAAGATATTATCCTCAGGAATCAGATCTGGAATAATATCGACTCGTTCCATCATATATCGAGGTTGACGTAGTACATCTACAAACAAGACATCGATTTTAGATTTTCTTAAGTCAATAAGTACATCTTCAAGCGCATATAGACCAGACTGGTCCATATACTGCATGCGATCCATTCTAATAATTACCGTCGATGCCGTAGTAGGAATTTGACTCGCTAATTGTTGAAAATCGCTTGTTGTTCCAAAAAACAAAGGCCCTTTCAAGTGTTTGATAAAAACTTCTTCTCTTAGGTTTTTTGGAAAGTCTTTTTCATCTGCCCAAGCTTTTTCCGCTTCTAGTGACTTCACATCAGAACGTTCAGCGGTTAGGTCGCCGATTTTCTTCATAAACATTAAAGAGGCAATTATCAATCCAATGCCTACCGCATAAACCAAATTCCAAACAGAAGAAAGTACCAAAACCGTAAGCATTATGAGCACTTCCGAACTTAGTTTAAGTGGCCCTAATGTTATATCTCTTGGTAAACTTGGGATTGCTTTTAAACCTTTATAATCCATGACCCCAATACCAACGGTTACTAATATTCCGGCGAGTACTGCAGCGGGTATTTGAGATGCGACTGGAGCAAGCGACAGCATAATAACAAGTAGCATGATACCGGCTACCATACCTGATAATTTCGTTTTTCCTCCGGCATTGATGTTCACAACAGTACGAATAGTTGCTCCTGCACCCGGGATTCCTCCAAATATTGCGGCGATGCTATTGCCAATACCCTGACCTACTAGTTCCTTGTTTGGTTTGTGCTTGGTTTTAGTCATGTTATCGGCTACTACGGAAGTCAATAGGGAATCAATTGCACCCAACAGGGCCAGCGTCAATGCCGTAAAAATATAGGGGGAAACCGAATTGATATCCAATTGGGTAAATATACCAAGATTGGGCACCGGAAATCCACTAGGTATTTCCTCGATAGGCCTATAATCCAGTCCAAAGCCGAAGGCAACACCTGATACGACTACCAAGGCAACCAGGGCACTGGGTATCAGCGTCGTTATTCGTTTAAACCCATAAATTATGATGATGGTCGCCAAAGCTAAAATCAATTCTAACCAATTGATATTTTTTAAGGCTCTCGGTAATACTTTGAAAGCACCGATAACACCTGACGCTTCCGACTGTGCCAAGATTTGTGCTTCTTTATACATTTCAGCTTCTGTAATGACTCCAGCCCGTTTAATAGTTTCTTCAAAATCTTCTAAAACCAAAATGCCTTCACCAGCCTCTTCCTTCAAGATATTATCCAGAATTATCTCTTCGGCCATAGGTTTGAATAGGTTTACAAAATCAATATCCTCTTTTGGGTAATAACCGACAGCAGGTAGAATTTGGGTTACCAATATAATGACACCAATTGCGGTCATAAATCCTGAAACTACAGGATATGGAATGTATCGAATATATTTTCCGATACCCATAAGCCCCAAGCCTATTTGCATGAGTCCCGCTAGAAAAAATATAATAAGTATGGCAGGCAGGGCTTTTTCAATACTCCCATCATTAATAGCAACAATACCGGCAATCACTACCATGCTGACCGCGGTCATTGGAGCTGTTGGACCAGAAATTTGAGTATTTGTACCACCGAAAATTGCTGCGAAAAAGCTGATAAAAATTGCTCCATAGAGTCCTGCACTTGGGCCTAAGCCCGAACTTACCCCAAAAGCAAGGGCTAATGGAAGTGCAACAATACCAGCGGTTATACCTCCGAAGAGGTCTCCTCTGAGGTTTGAAAAAAGGTTTTTCATAGAAATGGTTGATACGAATTGAGAAAAAGAAAAGATACTATTTTTTGTAAAACAAAGAAGCCAATGCATATACATTGGCTATCCTTTAACATTTTTTAAGTAGATTTATAAAAATGTAACTTTTCCGTTTTTGATATCATACATGGCACCGACTATTTTTATTTCTCCGTTGTCTTCCATTTCTTTTAACACAGGGCTCATATTTCGAGTATTCTCAATAGTCATTTGAACATTTTTTATTGCTACCTCGTTTACAAAGTCAATATTTTTCGAATTACGAAGACTTGCATCAGAGGGTTCGGAAACCGCGTTGACAGCAGGTTTGATTTTGTCTAATAAAATGGTAAGATTACCCAATTTAGCATCGTCGCAAGCCCCTTTTACAGCACCACATGCCGTATGACCAAGAATAACTAGAACTTTTGTTCCTGCTAATTTACAGGCAAACTCAATGC
>JARFRH010000106.1 GCA_029287355.1 Maribacter sp.
ATACTTCTCCCTGAAAAAAGCTACCCACACGAATTGGGCCATCGGTAAATAATTTCCAATCATTATCATTGGAAGAAATTACTTGCTCAGAACCATCATCATAGGTTATAATCAATTGGGTCAAAAGCGATTGACGGTCACCGAAATAGTTCCAGTTTTCACCACTATAGGTAATGTTGCCGCTCCACCAGCCTTCACCTAACCATGCTCCAAGGGCATTTTTTCCAGAGCTTATAATTTCGGTAACATCATAGGTCTGATACATATGGGTCTTATTGTATTGGGTAAGTCCGGGATTGAAATAGTCATTTCCGACCCGTTCTCCGTTGAGGTACATTTCATAGATGCCGCGTGCGGTAACGTATAATCTGGCCTTTGCTATTGCTTTGTCATGACTTTCAAATTGGACGCGTAGCATGGGAGAAGCATTTTTGCTGGGATCGGCCAAAACCAAAATGCCATTTTCGCCTCCTTTAAGTTGGTAGCCTTCTTGTGTTATGTCAAGCACATGGTTTTGGGCCTCCTCGACAAAGATTCCGGAATACTCCTGGTCTGTAGAAAGATTTTCTTGGAAAAGAATGTTCTCAGGTTCACGATAGTTCTTGATGTTGACTTTGGAAAATGTAGCCTTTTGATTTTCCCCTACTTGAAAACCGATATCTGACACCATCGGAAAACTGATGTAATTGTTTCCGGTACCCACGGGATTTAGATTGAACCCTTTTGGCGCTCGCGGACTCGGACTTTCAACATCATCTTTGATTATCTTATGTTCTTCCGAAGTTCCGTTTAGATAAACCACAAAAAGTCCGAAATTACATTCAGCATAAAAGGTATGTTTGTCATATTTATTACCTTCATTGATAAGGGTCGAGGGAATATCGTAACTCCTAAATGTTTTTTCATTGCTATCGTCGGGAGCGTAGCCAACACGATATACATTGAATTTTGCCAAGCTATCATCGGAATGGTTAACCGCAGAGATATCCAATTCAAAACGGATGTAACTTTCGTTTCTTTCATTTTCTACCCCTTGTATGTTCAAATCCTTATTCATTAAACGGTGGTCATTGCCGCCGAAAACAAAGGAAGCCTTGGTGCTTTTTGATTTTTGGTCGAGTTGTAGACCATATTCCATTTTAAAAACGGAGAGGTAATGGGAATAGAAAACCAAATCATCATCGCCACCACCGATCCACTGGGCACTATTCCAAGCGGAAATTGCCGAATTCATTAATCCGGTTTCAAACCATGAGGTATTTGAAACAGTATTTCCATCTTGGTCCCAAACCGTGATTTTATAATCGTATTTTGTTACAGGTTGCAATTTGTTTCCGGCATATTGAATCCCCAAGGAAATAGTATTGTCCACTTTCCCTGAATCCCAGGTCATCTTTCCTTCTTCGTCAGTTACCTCGATTTGATATGCGGTTTGAAAAATATCCCTTTCAGCCTCGGCCGAAACCATTTGCCAACTGAAGCGTGGGGTTTCGATGTCAATGCCAATCGGAGAGGACAGGTATTCTACTTGCAGTTTTTCGATTGTAGTTTGCGCGGAGACAGTAAAAATCTGTAAAACAAAAAGGAATAGGGAGCAACATGATTTGTTGGTAGTTTTAAGCATCATTTTCATAATTGACGTTAAGAAATCGCTAGTACCCGTTTTTGATGGCATTTAAAATTGTTCCCAAATAGTACCTGAACTATTGCGAGTACAAAGCCAAGAAGTTACAATACTATTAATAAGCAATCAGTTTACCATTCTGAACTGTTATGGTTTGCTATAAGGATTTTCTTTTAATGACATAGAAAGGATTTTCTGCCTGAACAGCTTCCCTTTCCAAAATTATTTTGGCTGCTTGTTTACCAAGATTCTCAAAATCTGTAGAAATTACTGTAATGCCATCCCTCAAAATTTCTTTGATAGGAGTATCATTATATGAAATAATGCCGACCTCTTTGCCCAATTTAAAATCGGTCTTGGCAAGTTTTTTTAAAAGAATGACCAAATCGTTTTCTATCAAATTAATATAAGCAGTGTTTTTTTCTACCAACATTGAATCCAAATCTTCCACTACCTCAAATTCATAGGCATATTCACCGCAGAACTTGATAAAACCCTTTTTAATCTCAATGGGATGGTACGTTTTTTTGCGAAGTAGTAATTTTATTTTATTATACTTTTTGAGGGAAGGATTTAATTCTACCAAGGCTGTATGAATGTTCTTTTCAAAATCTTGGTAGATGCAAGGAACCTTATTCGAAAGCCCCACCACCTTCTTGTCAAGAATAATCAATTTCTCCACCGGGATTTCATCCTTTAGAAAGTTTAGAATATCATCGCCGCCTTCCTCAAAATGACAGATGACCACAAAGTGTGTGTACTCTCGCTTTTTACCTTCCTGAATTAGATGCTTAAAATATCTGTAGTTGTTTTCGTAAATAAAAAAGTCAATGGTTGCATTGTCCCCTAAGGTCTTGGCAAAGGCATCGTAGATTATTTTTTTATGGGGACTCAGTTTGTTGAAGCTGTCTCTTATACACATCTCCGAGCCCACGAGACCTTCTAAGTCATCGCGTATGCCGTCTTCTGCTTGAAAACGGGGGGGGGGGGGGGGGGGGGGGGGGGG
>JARFRH010000150.1 GCA_029287355.1 Maribacter sp.
TCCTCGTGATAGAGACCCCGCGCTCTGGCGGGGTTAGTTCGGCTTTATATTTGGAACTGCGATATGCCTCTTCTAAGCATGGTCTCGCTAAAAAACAAAACCCATCCTTGAAAAAATCAAGGATGGGAAAAAAATTGCTATGAAAAAGAAAATTATTATTGGTTTCCCAACAATAAATCAAATATACGTTTTTTATTTAAATCTCTTAATAATATATGCTAAGAGAACATATCTTTAACTTTTTCGAAGAACGATTTATCCGATTTTTCGGGCTTTGGCTCGAAATTTTCGTTATGCTGCATACGCTCAAAAAACTCTTTTTGCTCTTTGTTAAGTTCCTTTGGAGTCCAAACATTGACATGCACTAATAGGTCTCCGCTGCCATAGCCGTTCAAGCTTGAAATACCCTTTCCTCTTAGGCGTAATATTTTACCGGATTGTATGCCAGACTCCAGTTTTATGCGAACTTTACCCCCAACGGTGTCTATTTCTTTGGAAGTACCTAATACCGCATCCGACAAACTAATATAAAGGTCATAGTGAAGATTATCCCCTTCACGCTTTAGGGTATCATGATCCACTGTTTCGATGGCAACCAACAAATCACCTGGAACCCCGTTACCAGGGGCTTCGTTACCCTTATTCGGCACTTTTAACTGCATGCCGTCTTCTACACCAGCTGGAATATTGATTGAAACTGTTTCCTCATCAACCTTAAGACCTTGTGCATCGGCATTGCTCGGTCGTTTATCGATTATTTGACCACTACCGCTGCACGTACTACAGGTCGCAGCAGTCTGCATACGGCCCAATATGGTATTCTGTATTTTAGTCACCTGACCTTGGCCATTACAGGTAGAGCAAGTTTTGTAGGTCACCCCATCGGCCTGTACTTTTCTACGGACTTTCACCTTCTTTTCAACGCCATTAGCCACTTCCTCTAAGGTCAATTTAACACGAATGCGAAGGTTACTTCCCTTAACCCTTCGTTGTCCACCACCGCCTCCGAATCCACCGAAGCCGCTGAAACCGCCTCCACCACCAAAGGCACCACCAAAAATATCACCGAACTGGCTGAAAATGTCATCCATGTTCATGCCCCCGCCACCAAAGCCGCCACCATTTTCGAAAGCAGCATGGCCATATTGGTCATATCGGGCCTTTTTATTAGGGTCGCTCAAAACCTCATAGGCCTCTGCGGCCTTTTTGAACATTTCTTCGGCCTTGGGGTCATCCGGGTTTTTGTCCGGATGGTATTGTATCGCTTTTTTTCGATACGCCTTTTTTATTTCGGCCGCCGAAGCGCTTTTATTAATCCCTAAAATTTCATAATAATCTTCCTTCATTCGTTTCTTTTAATTTCCGACTACTACTTTAGGATGGCGAATGATTTTATCGCCTAGCTTAAAGCCCTTTTCGATGACATCAACAATCTTACCTTTCAACTTCTTACTAGGGGCCGGTATTTGGGTGACGGCATCGTGCACTTCTGCGTCGAAGGTATCACCCTGTTTGACACCTACTTCTTCTAATCCTTTATTTTTAAGGGTTTCCCTGAACTTATTACTGATGAGCTCAACGCCTTTGAACATTTCCTTATCCTCAAATTTGACCAATTCTTTGATGGCCCTATCAAAATCATCCATAATCGGCAATAAGGAAACGATGACTTCTTGACCAGCTGTTTTGAACAATTCCAACCGTTCTTTGGATGTCCTTCTTTTATAGTTCTCGAACTCGGCAAAGAGGCGAAGAAACTTATCTTTTTCCGCCGCTAATTCCTTTTTTAACTTTTCTTCGGCCGACAGTTCTTCAACTACTTCTTCGGTCTCGTTGACCTCATGTTGGTCTTCTTGAATTTCATTATCCATTCGTGTTTCATCCACTTCCTCGGACTTCGCTTTTTCACTCATTTTGATGCAACTTTTAGACTTTCGCTTTTGAGGTGGCAAAAGTACTGCCAATTCTTTAGAAATGTCAAAATGTCATTAAAAAATGCGTGTATATATCGTACTGCCATCTTGTTCAGGGTGGAGTATGGAAAATGTATGGGTAAGATTATTTTAAACCTAAAGAATTAAACGAATTCTTTGGTGTCCTTTGATGTATCTATGGAAGCTACCTTGGAGTTTTGAGGGTAACTCTGCTCTAAAGCCCTGCAGATATTTTGATATTCGAAAACAAAACCTTCCTCTTCGATTTTTTTACTACTGACCCTTTGACTGGCAAATAAAATATACGACATCTGCCCTAGCATCAGTTTCATGATGAATTTAGGAATGTTTGGCAAGAAAATAGGTCTATTCAAAACCTTTGCGATTTCCTTTACCAGTTTAGTATTGGTTACAGGATTGGGGCCTACTCCGTTATAAACTCCCTGTAATTGGTTTTCAACGGCATAAAGAAAAACTCTAGCGACATCCGTAATATGTATCCAAGATTGCCATTGTTGGCCAGTGCCAAATGCCGCACCTACATAACTTTTAATAGGCTTCGCCATTTCCGGCAAAGCACCACCGTGATTTGATATGACCAATCCGACCCTGATTATGGCCAAGTTAAAGGCGAATTTTTTCAAAGGCTGAAGTGCTCCTTCCCAGGCTTGAACTACTTCACCCAAAAAGCTATCATCGACCCTGGTATCATTTTCCGTATAAAAATTGGAAAGTGAAGTCGGATAAACACCTATGGCCGAAGCAGCGATGAATGAGGTGATTTGAGTAGTATTTATTTTTTGAAGCCCGTTATGAAGGGTTTGAATGGTATTGATCCTGCTACTCAATATTTCTTTTTTGTACGAAGATGTCCATCGTTTGGAGATACTGGCACCCGCCAAATTGATAATCGCCGAAACACCCTCAAAGCATTTCAAATCGATTTCTTCTTTGTCAGGATTCCACAAAAAACCTTGATAAGCTTTTTCCGAACTAATCTTACTACTCCTCGTGGTAAGATAGTTGACGTCAATACCTTTCTCATGACATAAACGAACTATTTCAGTACCGATTAATCCGGTCGCGCCTGTAATCAAAACTCTCATACCGTAAAGGTATTTAATTTGAAGAGGGTAAAGCGCACCTTTAATTTCGATTTAACAGTATTGTTTAATGATTTAGCAGGCTATTAACAAAAGTACAAGTGTCTGAAATTCAGACCTTTTTGGTCGCTCGAAGCATCTCACGTTTGCCTGGTGGACCAGGCAAACGTTCAACATAAAAACCAACCGCTTGCATTGCCCTTCTCACACTGCCCTTTGCTGCATAAGTGACTAGAATTCCGTTGTTTTTCAAGGCCCTGAACATACTTGCGAATATCGCCTTCGTCCATAGTTCTGGCTGTACCCTAGCACCGAAAGCGTCAAAATAAATAAGGTTGAACAAATTTTGAATCTCAAGTTCCGCAAAGTCTTTTTGTTGCTTGTGCAAAGTGAACCTATCGGAAATGGCCACTTCTTTTTCCCAAGGAGAATCGTGCATGAGATGATAATCTTTTGAAAAAGCCTGAGCTTTTAGCTCAGAAATGTAATTCAATTGCCGGAGCTCTTCCGATTTCACAGGGTAGGCTTCAACACCGACATAGTCGACATTTAAACCCAATTTGGGAGCCTCCAAATAGGTGATCAATGCATTGAGCCCCGTACCGAAACCAATTTCTAAAATGGAAAGTTCTTGGTCGCTGAAAAGGGAAAGACCTGAAGCAATAAAAACATGATATGCCTCTTGAATCGCCCCATGTTTGGAATGATACTGCTCATCCCAATCGGTAATTTGGATGGTTGTTGAACCATCAGCAGTAGTAATGATTTCGCGTTGCAAACTATTGTTTTAACAAAACCCCATCCGCCTCAAAACCATAGGTCTTTTTTGGTTTGGTAATTTGGGCGATATCTTTGGCCGATTTACCACCGTCTTTGGCATAATGCTTTTGGTCTTCTACAGTCATTTCCGATACAAAAGCCTTCCCGTTTACAATTACTTTCTTGCCTTCAATATTCTTAGGCATAAAAAAACCGTAATCTTTAAACTTGACCATGGCTTCACTGCCATCCTCCATTTGCAATTTCATCCAACATCCCTTTGCCTTGCAAACATCGGTAACCATGGCCGTGAATTTTGTATTCAATGTATCAGCAACCCTTAAATTTTGATATTTCGCTGCCATTTCTTGGACATCTAAAGCATCTTTTGAGTCGATTTGGACTCCAAACGACTTTAAGGTAGGATTTTTAGCCTGAGAATCTTGCGCACTAACAACACATATCGTTAATAGAAATACAAGTAAAATGTTAATTTGCTTAATAACTCACAAGGTTTTGATAAGTTCTACAAAATTGATCATTTTAAAACGAAAAAAGAAGGACAGATTGGGATATTTAACTAATTTTATTCTTTAAAAGTCTGTTTAAATGGAAACTACCACAAAGAATCTTATCGCTGTAGAAAAGATAAAACAAACAAAAATCGACCAAGTAGATTTTGACAATCTTGCTTTTGGTAGTGTTTTTTCCGATCATATGCTGGTCTGTGATTATAAGAATGGTGCTTGGGACGCTCCTAAAATTCTTCCTTATGGTCCGATTAGCTTAGAACCTTCCGCTAAGATTTTCCATTACGGACAGTCCATTTTTGAAGGAATGAAAGCCTACAAAGATGAGAATAATGACATTTGGCTTTTCAGACCTACCGACAATCACAAGCGTTTTAATATTTCTGCCAGTAGGATGTCAATGCCCGAAATATCGGAAGAGTATTTCATAGAGGGATTGAAAGCACTTTTAAAGTTGGATCAAAAGTGGATTCCGACTGCTGCTGGAAGTGCAATGTATATCAGACCTTTTATGTTCGCTTCGGGAAAAGGATTTCATGCCTCACCTGCAGATGAATACAAATTCATAATTGCATTGGCACCTTCAGGGGCCTATTTTTCAGGGAAGGTGAAAGTTTTGATTGAGGAGTCGTATTCACGTTCTGCCAATGGTGGTGTGGGTTACGCCAAAACGGGCGGTAATTATGCAGGCCAATTCTACCCTACACAACTAGCCGTAAAGAAGGGATACGATCAAGTCATCTGGACGGACGACCATGCCCATGAAAATATTGAAGAAGCAGGTGCGATGAACATCTTCGTTCGTATTGGCGATACCCTGATTACAGGCCCTACAAGCGATCGGATTCTTGACGGAATTACCCGAAAAAGCGTTATTGCCATTGCAGAAGATGCGGACATACCGGTTGAAGTTCGAAAAATAACGGTTACAGAAGTAGTGGCTGCTGCGAAAAATGGTACTTTAAAAGAAATGTTCGGTGCGGGTACTGCAGCGATAATCTCGCCCATTGCCGCTTTTGGATATCGAGATACCGATTATGAGTTACCTGAATTGGAAGATAGTTATGGCGCACGATTCAAAAAAGTCATAACTGATATTCAATACAATCGAAGCGAAGATAAATTTGGTTGGCGATTTAAGGTTTAGGGTTGCCCGAAAAAAAGCAATGCAACCAAAGTAACGAATAATGGATTCACCAGCTATTTTTCGAAGAATCAACCAACAATAGGTTCTCCATATAAATCGAAATCCGCCGCCTCGGTAATTTTGATATCAAAAAACTCACCTTGTTTTAAATAGTGTTCGTTAGCATCAATGAGCACCTCGTTGTCTACATCCGGGGAATCAAATTCGGTACGACCCACAAAATAGTTTCCCTCTTTTCGGTCGATGATACAGCGGAACGTTTGACCTATTTTTTGTTGGTTAAGCTCCCATGAAATCTGTGATTGGATCTCCATGATTTCATTGGCACGTGCTTGTTTCACCTCTTCTGGAACATCATCTTCCAAAGAATAGGCATGGGTATTCTCCTCGTGACTATAAGTAAAACAACCTAAACGCTCAAATCGCATCTCCTCGACCCATTTTTTAAGAGTTTGAAAGTCATCTTCTGTTTCCCCAGGATAACCTACTATCAACGTTGTACGAATGGTCATTTCAGGTACTACGGTTCTGAAATCTTTTAGCAGTTTGGTGGTTTTGGCTTGTGTAGTACCCCGACGCATACTTTTTAAAATAGAATCCGCGATATGCTGCAGCGGAATATCCAAATAATTACAAACCTTGGGTTCTCGTTTCATCAACTCAAGAACATCCATAGGAAATCCTGTGGGGAAGGCGTAGTGCAGCCGTATCCATTCGATGCCTTCGACTTTGACCAAATTTTCCAAAAGCTCCGCGAGATTCCGCTTTTTGTAAAGATCTAATCCATAATAGGTTAAATCTTGAGCAATGAGTATCAATTCCTTTACTCCTTTAGCCGCTAATTTTTCGGCCTCGATTACCAATTCCTCAATTGGTTTGCTTCTATGCTTGCCTCGCATCAACGGAATAGCGCAAAACGAGCAAGGCCGATCACAGCCTTCGGCAATCTTTAAATAGGCATAGTTTTTTGGAGTCGTAGTCAAACGCTCTCCTATCAGTTCGTGCTTGTAATCAGCACCTAAAGCTTTTAATAAATTAGGAAGTTCACTGGTGCCAAAATATTCATCTACATTAGGAATTTCCTTCTGTAAATCGGGTTTGTAGCGCTCACTGAGGCATCCTGTCACGAAGACTTTATCTACCTGACCTGCCTCCTTTTTCTGAACATATTCCAATATAGTATTCACACTTTCCTCCTTGGCATTGGCGATAAATCCGCAGGTATTGATAACTACGACATTGCCATCCTCCTGATGTACCACTTCTTTATCATTAGCGCGTAATTGTCCCATCAAGACCTCTGAATCGTAGACGTTCTTCGAGCAACCTAGGGTTACTACATTGATTCTGTTCTTTTTAAGTGTTTTCGTTCTCATAACCGTAAATGGACGGCAAAAATACAACAAGCCTTTCTAATGGCTCGGTTTTAACAAGATTTCTTCTTTTTTTGCGTTAAACCATTGCAACATATTGATATTCAATACCAACCACGGCATCATGAAAGTAAAAATCCTACTCCTGTGTTTTTTAACATTCTTTGTTTCTCTAGGGTGTTCTACGGATGAAAAGAACCCAATAAACCCGGACATCGAAGCGGCACCTACCGGAATGTATTTCCCTCCCTTAGATACCAATGATTGGGAAACAGTCACACCAGCGCAACTACAATGGAATGAAGAGAAAATCGAAGATTTATATGATTACCTAGATTCCAAAAAGACAAAAGGCTTTTTGGTACTTAAAGATGGCCGTATTGTTATGGAGAAATATTTTAATGGGCATAATGAAAATGCAAAATGGACTTGGTATTCCGCTGCCAAAAGTTTGACGGCCACCTTTGTGGGTGTTGCCCAAGAGGAAGGTTATATCAATATCAACAACAAAACATCGGATTATCTCGGGGCGAATTGGAGCCAACTGACTTCAGAGAAACAAGATTTAATCACTGTAAAGAACCATCTCAGCATGTCCACAGGATTGACCGACAACATTGATAATCCCATTGAATGGATTTGCAACTTACCCATTTGTATGACCTACACTGCGGATGCCGGTGATCGTTGGGCCTATCATCAAGGAGCTTTTATGTTATTGCAGGAAATGGTCTCACAAAACACGGGGATGACATTTATGGAATACTGTAAAATCAAAGTGGCCGATAAAATCGGAATGGAAGGAACTTGGACCAGTACATTGGGACTCAATGTCTATAATACCAATACCCAGGGAATGGCGCGCTTTGGTCATCTAGCCTTGAATAAAGGTACCTGGAACGAAAATGTCATCGTCAACGCAAGCTATTTCACCGAAATGACCACTTCCTCTCAAGAGTTGAACAAATCGTATGGTTACTTATGGTGGCTTAATGGCAAGGAGAGCCATATGGGTACATCTTCCCAAGAAATAGTACAAGGTTCATTGATACCTAATGCACCGGATGATTTGTTCGCTGCCCTCGGGGCACAAGACCAAAAAATCTACGTAGTACCAAGTAAGAGCTTGGTCATTGTGCGATCTGGCGAAAGCGCAGGAGTGCAACAACTTGGACTATCTAGTTTTGACAATGAGCTTTGGGGTAAGTTAAATGCGGTGATAAACTGATATCGGTATAATCACAAATGCCCACAGCCGAAAAAATCTACTCATACCCTTTAGGCACTTTTCGAACCTGAAAGGCCGCTTCAAAAGCCCTGCCCATTCTCAGTAAATCAGCCTCTTTAAATGGTTTTCCAATAAACGTCAACCCTATGGGTTCTCCGTTGGGTTTGTATCCCATGGGTACCGTTAAAGCCGGATATTTAGCGACCGCAGCAAAACCGGCATGATAATTATTTATCGATAACACGGCATTTAATTTGTGTTCATCCATCGCGGCATCAAAGAAAGTACGTCCGTTTTTTTCTAGTGTAGATTTGATTTTTTCCAATTCCTCAATGGAAATACTATCAGCTAGTATACCGTCTAATCGTGCTTGATCATAAGGAATTCTAATCGACGAGTCTGCCGTATTAAAAGCAACCACATCTGCAACCGAAGTAATGTTTACTGCGTTTTTGTCTTTTACTTGAGTGCTTAAATACTCTGGAAGGTCATTTAACATATCTATATTCAATATGCTTAGAAAGCCCTGCATCGAAACTTCGGGAGGCACAAACTCGATGATTTCGGCACCTAACAATCTCATTTTTTCAACAGTGGCTTTATAGATTGAATCGCTTTCAAGTAGAGGTTTTATGGCTCCCAAACGCATATCTTTAAATTTCCTTTGATGCATTGTCATTGACAAGATATCAATAGACCCTTCAATTGATTTTGGGTCCGCATTATCTTTACCTAGCATTGCCGTTAATAAAATTGCATTATCCATAATATTTCTGGTCATTGGTCCTGGTGTGTCCAAAGTACTCGAAATAGGAACGATACCGGTTCTACTTAACAACCCGATAGTTGGTTTCAAACCGACAATTGAGTTTTGACTGCTAGGGGAAAGGATGGAGCCTGATGTCTCTGTACCCACAGCTCCTGCAGCATAATTCGCGGCCATTGAAGTACCACTGCCTGCACTTGAACCACCTGTATCAAAAACACGACGCCCATAGGGGTTTAAGGTTTGCCCCCCTACCGCACTTTGACCATTTGGACAATCACAGAGATAATTGGCCCATTCACTTAAATTCACTTTTCCAAGTATCAGGGCACCGTTTTCTTTTAAACGTTTTACAATAAAAGCATCATCTACCTCATTGTCCATTAAAGCGATAGCCCCTGCAGTAGTTTTCATACCGGAAGTATTGACATTATCCTTGAGCAAAATGGGCATTCCATAGATCGGATGCCTGACTTCCAAGCCCTCCGCTATCTCTTCATCCTTGGCACGGGCTTCTTTTACCACATTAGCGTTCAATGCGATTACAGTATTCAAGGTGGCGGAATTATCTAATTCGTACCGATAAATACGATACAGGTAAAAAAGTACCAACTTTTCATATGTATACTTCTTTTCTACGATATGTTTTTGCAATGTGAATATATCTTGCTCTAAAACAAGAGGTTTCATCCTTTCATATTCCTTTTCCGAAAATTTGGAAACCTCACCATACAATGGTAGAAACACATCATTTTTATCCAATACCTTGGATTGAATTTGCTTATACCGCATTCTTTTATTCTCATGATTCTGATTTGCAGCAACCTCCGTGGAATCATTATAAGGTTCCCAGAGCGTGACCGCTGGTTTTTGAGGTTCGTATTTTTCTTGGCATGAAAAAGAAATTGCAAACAAGATGAGAATGACTGACTTTTTCATATTCCGGAAAATTTTACTTTTTCAACTTAGTCTTCCAAAGATCAATGTTCTTTCGGTTCATGCGAACAAACTCATCCTTGTCTTGGGTTTGGGCTATTTCCAAAGATTTTTCGGCTGATTTTATGGCAGCTTTATAGTCTCCTAGTTGGGCTTCTGCCAACGACTTCACTCTGTGAAAATAATAGGTATCACCCCCTAGTTCAATCGCTTTGTTCAAATAAACAAGAGCGGTTTCGTACTTCATACCCTGTTCGACATAGTAACGGGCAGCTTCATAATAGGTTTGTGGCTTTGCTTGATGAGAAAGCCTTTCTTCTATTTGCCGCTCCATATTATCGTGTGTATCCACAGTAATCGGAATAGTGATTTTGGTTTGCGCCCAATGTAAAACCAAAGTTGCAGTATTATGGGAGATACTGTCAAATGCAATCAAAAAATTCTCCTGATAACTTTGCGTTTCTTGAGGTTGCACTATTATGCGGAATGCATCTTCTTCAGGATTATATTTTTTGCGTCCATCCCCCCAATGCGAAGTGTTATTATGGAAAACGATTTCCCATTCGTCCTCTTCGGGAAATGCATATAAAGCATAGGTGCCAGCTGGAAGTTTATTCCCCGATACTGCAACCTCGGTATCAACGGATATCTTAGTGGACTCATTGGCTCCCACCCGCCAAATACGACCATATGGGACTAAGTCTCCAAATATTTTTCTGCCGCGGGTAGCAGGTCGGGAATAGTCGATTTTTATTGTGGCAAAACCAACTTCTTGGGCTACCATAGCGGCCGGACTCGCTTTCGGGTGGTCTAATTGGGACACCAATACGGTCGAAAAAAATAAAACAAACAAGCAAATAGCTTTCCTCATTCACCCACATTAAAAAATGAATCCACAAATTCATGTTTATTGAAGACCTGTAAATCTTCGATGCCCTCGCCTACTCCAATATATTTTACAGGAATTTGAAACTGATCGGATATCCCGATGACGACACCGCCCTTTGCGGTACCATCCAATTTGGTTACCGCCAAAGAAGTGACTTCCGTCGCTTTGGTAAATTGTTTGGCTTGTTCGAAAGCGTTTTGTCCAGTAGAACCATCTAGCACTAATAAAACGTCATGTGGTGTGTCAGCTATTACCTTTTGCATCACTCGCTTGATTTTACTCAGCTCGTTCATCAAATTGACCTTATTGTGCAATCGGCCCGCAGTATCTATAATCACGACATCGGCATCTTGTGTAACGGCAGAGCTTAAGGTATCAAAAGCTACAGAAGCTGGATCACTTCCCATGCTTTGCTTTACAAGAGGAACATCCACACGATCGGCCCACACTTGCAATTGGTCTATTGCCGCAGCTCGAAATGTATCACCCGCTCCTAAAACCACTTTCAAACCTTGTTGTTTGAATTGATGTGCCAATTTACCAATCGTAGTGGTCTTTCCAACCCCGTTGACACCAACCACCATAATTACGTAAGGTTTTTTATCTTTGGGAATACCAAATTCCGAATCTTCACCCACATGTGTTTCCGAAAGCAAACCGGCAATTTCTTCTCGTAGGATCGTATTGAGTTCATCTGTACCTACATATTTATCATTGGCTACTCTAGCTTCAATGCGGTCGATAATTTTCAAGGTCGTATCGACACCGACATCCGAAGAAACGAGAACTTCCTCCAAATTATCCAAAACATCATCATCGACTTTTGATTTGCCCGCAACGGCCTTGGTCATTTTTGAAAAAAAGCTGGTTTTGGTCTTTTCCAACCCCTTATCCAAGGTCTCTTTCTTCTTGGTAGAAAATATATTTTTAAATAAACTCATGACTCCATTCGAAATTTACCCAAAGATAGGAAATGAGGAATTAACCCCATCTTTTGGTTACTACTGTTAATTGAATTCACAAGCCACTAAATAGCTAAGTATTAGACAAAAAAAAGCCCCTTTCGAATGAAAGAGGCTTTTCAAATTTTTGGTAGTTTGTTATTTCTTAGACAACCATTCATTTACCGCTTCTGGCCCCATAACCGATTCTACGAAAGTATAAGCACCCGATTTAGGTGATTTTACCATTTTGATGGCCTTTGTCAATCTTTTTGACCCGGTCTGTAAACTTGCAACGCTCTTCTTTGCCATGACTATATATTTTTATTCCCTTAGGATAACTTACTTAATTTCTTTGTGAACGGTCATACGCTTCAAGATAGGATTGAATTTCTTGATTTCCATCCTTTCTGGCGTGTTCTTTTTATTTTTTGTGGTAATGTAACGACTTGTTCCGGCCATTCCAGAATCTTTATGTTCGGTACATTCTAAAATTACTTGTATTCTATTTCCCTTCTTTGCCATTGTAACTTATTTTTAGGGATTATTATTTCAACATTCCCTGAGCCTTCGCCTCTTTCAAGACTGCAGAAATACCTTTCTTGTTGATACTTTTTAATGCCTTTGCAGAAACCTTTAGTGTTACCCAACGGTCTTCCTCAGGAATATAAAAACGTTTCTTAGAAAGATTTACATTAAATCTTCTTCTAGTCTTATTGATTGAGAACGATACATTATTACCGAACATCGCTCTTTTTCCCGTGATTTCACAAACTTTCGACATTGTCTGATTTTTTTTAAACAGGGTGCAAATTTATATCATTTTTATGGGACGGACAAAATTCTACTTCAGAATTTTAAAATTTCTTTTTGAAGCAACTCAAAGGCCTTATTTACGGACTTTTGCACGATTCTTTCACGATGGTTTCCCATCATGAATTTTTCTGAAAAAACTCCGTTAGGAGAGGCAATGGCGATGAAAACGGTTCCGACATCTGCATCGGAATCCCCTTTGGTCGGTCCGGCATTGCCTGTTGTGGCTACAGCGAAATCGGTTTTTAACAAGGTTCTTACATTAACGGCCATTGCTTCGGCTACTTCTTTACTCACAACCGAATACTTTTCAATGAGTCTCTTATCAACTTTCAGAACCTCGATTTTAGTTTCTGTGGCATAGCAAACAACACTTCCTTTATAATATGCTGATGCCCCTGATAAGGCTGTTATGTGCTGCGCTATTTGTCCACCCGTACAACTTTCGGCAGTTGCCAAGCTCATTTGCTTGTGCGTAAATAGCTTTGCAACAACTTCTTCAATGGTTTCCTCATCTTCAAAACCATACATAATATCCCCAATAAGTTTGGGCAGTTTCTTGAATTCATCTTCAACAGCATCCTCTAACAACTTACTATCTCGGCCTTTTGCGGTCAAACGTAATCGCACCTTGCCTAAATTTGGCAAATAAGCCAACTTGATGAATGAGGGCAAATTGGTTTCCCAAGATTCTATTCTGCTTGCAATTGTGCTTTCCCCCATACCATAGGTCACCAAGGTTTTATGCACTATATAAGGCCTTTCGAATTCTGCAATTACCTTAGGTATGACAACATTCGTAATCAAGTTTTTCATTTCAAATGGCACTCCAGGTAATGCAACAAAAATTGTTTCTCCGTCACGAATCCACATGCCAGGTGCTGTTCCATAAGCATTATGAAGTGCTTGCGAGTTAGAGGGAATCAACGCTTGATCTCTATTGATTTCGGAAATAGCGGATGTTGTAATGTACTTCTCAAATAAATGTTCAATATGGGCCAATACAGAAACATCACGAACTAGGGTGTCACCTAAGAATTCGCATAAGGTATGTTTTGTGATATCATCTTTAGTAGGGCCCAATCCTCCGGTAATAATAACCAGTTGTGCCCTATTTTTGGCTTCTGCCAAAGCTTTTAAGATATGCCCCCTTTCATCTTGAACAGAGGTAATCTGATAGACTGAAATGCCAATTCTATTAAGTTCTTTGGAAATAAAAGCAGAATTGGTATCAACAATTTGGCCTATCAAGATTTCATCACCAATTGTAATAATCTCTGCGAACATTAAAGATTAAAGTCTTTTCTTAGTTCAGCCACTACCTGATTTACGTCCTTTTTAAGACTGGGGAAAATAATCTTGATTTCTGCCATATTGGCTTCACTTTTACCAAGAGTCTCTATTTCCGATGCTGCAGCACGCGTTTGCTCCATACCCAATAAATCTACATTGGGTTTGATTTTGTGCGCCAACTGATACACTTGCTGGTAATTCTCATTTTCGAGAGCTTCCTCTAATCCACTTAAGTCTTGAGGAACTTCGTCTAAGAAAACAGAAATTACCGAGCTGATGAAATCTTCGTCACCATCCGCCATTTCATTTATCTTATCTAAACTATATATCATCATTTAATTTTTACCGAGAACATTTCTTGTTCCTCCAATATGCCCGAAAGATAGTCATTTGCCTGTATTTTACCAACGCCAGCCGGGGTGCCGGTGAAAATAATATCACCCTTTTTGAGTGTGAAATATGTAGAAACATAGCTGACAAGCTCATCTATCTTCCACAACATTAGGCTTGTATTACCCATTTGGACTTCTTCCCCATTTTTCAATAACGAAAATTTTAGATCGTTCGTATTTTTGAATTTTTCCTTTGACACCCATTTACCGACTACGGCCGCACCGTCAAATCCTTTGGCTTTTTCCCAAGGTAGCCCCTTTTCCTTCAATTTGGACTGCAAATCCCTTGCAGTAAAATCAATACCCAAACCAATTTCATCGTAATAGGTATGTGCAAATCTCTTTTCAATATGTTTACCTACTTTTTTGATTTTCACCAAAACCTCGACTTCGTAATGGATCTCATTACTAAATTCAGGTATGTAAAAATCTTGCTCCTTTGGTAAAACCGAGGAATCGGGCTTGATGAAAACAACTGGTTCTTCAGGTCGCTCGTTGGCCAATTCCTCGATGTGAGCTGCATAGTTGCGCCCGATACAAATAAGTTTCATAGTAGTTCTTTCTGAATTTTTATACACCGACAAATTTAGGTTAATTCAAAAACGAAGCTATCCCAGTTTATTGTTCAACTTACTGAGCTTAATTTGAGTCAAGACCTTTTTGGTATATAAAGGAAAGTCCGCATTCAATAACCAGCTGAAATATCCCGGTTCTTTCTCGAGTACATCATGTACTTTTTTACCCTTGTGCTTTCCGAAACCAAAAGTCTCATCGTCATTTTCATCTAATACTATGAAACCCGCAAAATCCACAGTTCGCCTATGAGATGAAAATTCAGCCAGTTTTTTGATATTATTTTCAAGTTCTGGATAGCGGTCCAGTTGTGCAAGTAATACTTCGTAAGTCGCATTGGTATCGGCCTCTGCGCTATGGGCATTAGTTAAATCTTTTCCACAATAAAATTGATAAGCCGCGGCCAAGGTACGTTTCTCCATCTTGTGAAAAATGGTCTGCACGTCAACTGAGACGGTGTTTTTCATATCAAAATCGACATCGGCCCGCAACATTTCTTCAGCAAAAAGGGGAATATCAAAACGGTCTGAATTGAATCCACCCAAATCGCAGTCTTTGATCATCGCATAGATTTCTTTCGAAAGTTCTTTGAAAGTAGGTTCGTTGGCCACTTTTTCATCAGTGATGCCATGAATGGCCATGGAATCATCTGGAATGGGCATTTCAGGATTTACCAACCAAGTCTTACTCTCCTTGTTTCCGTTTGGGAAAATCTTTAGTATCGCAATTTCTACAATCCTATCTTTGGCCACATTAGTACCCGTAGTCTCCAAATCAAAAAAACAAATAGGTCTTGTCAGCTTTAGTTCCATACTCAGTAGTTGTTTGGGCAAAGATAATTAGAAGGATTGTTTAATTGTTTTTAAGTTTGTCCTTAATTATTAAAATTCAAGTATAACCATGAGATTAGCATATCTATTTTTCCTATTATTTCTCTTGACATCCTGCGGTTCTTCTAGCGATAAGGATTTAGTTTACTCCACATCTTCGAAAAAAACTTTGGAAGAATTCCGTAAGGGTTGGGTTCAAATAATGGATGAAGGTCGCTATGGTGCAGCTGAGGATTCTTATCGAAATGCACTTGAACATGACCCAGACTTTTTAATAGGAAAAAGCGTTTTGGCGCGATTGACCTTAGACCTTGAAGAGCGTTTGGAATTTGAAAAAGAAATATTTGCTAAAAGGGAAGAAGTTCAAGGTGATGAGCGATTGGTTTTAGATGTGTATCAGGGTTTGGTCCGCTACACGAATTTACGGGATCAAGGTGCGCCCCAGGCCGGTAGAGTGCTCCAAGAAGCTATACAGACCGCAGAAAAAAATCTTAAATATATAGTACATAAATACCCTAAAGAGACCTATTTGAAAGCGGAATACATTGAATTTCTTCATTCACGTTATGGCCCAAGACAAACATTGGACTCCCTGGCTACTTTGCTTTTACCAGAACAGAAAAAAAATCCATTTTTGATGGGTGTTTCAGCCAGTTTGCATGCTGAATTAGATGAATTCGATATTGCGATTAAGCAAGCCGAAGAACTTGAAAAAATCATCAAAGATTCAACACAACCGAAACCTTATGCGGTTTACGCGTACATCTATTTACAAAAGAAAGATTTGCAACTCGCGAAAATAAATGCTGACAAAGCCAATAAATTAGACCCCTTAAATTTAGACGCCAGCAGATTAAAAGAGCGAATTGATATACTCATTGCGAATCAAGCTCGATCAAAATAAGCATACGGAATACGGCCATAGTATTTTAAAGTCGCGTATTGATAATATTATTGAAAGCCGACCCAAAGGTATAACTAAGGCCAACACTAAAACCAAGCTCGAAATCTGTTGCAATTTGCTTCTGTTGCAATAATACATCCTCAATCGAGGCACTACCTGCCGGAAGATTGATTTGATCTCTTATAATTTCAAAATTCCCTGAAAATCGAACAGAAAGCCCTTTAATAAGGCGAACTGAAAACCTGCTGTATAATTGCACCCTGTTTTTTTCAAAATCGTCAAGAAAGCTGGAAGCCCGTAACCTAGAGTATACATTGCCCCATGGTTGTCTATACCTTACTTGAACATCGAGAGAATGATTGAATTTGCCTTCTTCCGCCTTATTGAAAATAGTGGGTTCTAAATAATCATTATGAAAATAACCTAGTCTATAAGCGAAGACTATTTCTCTGCGGAGCACTTCATTATAGGGAAATATATTGTACTCGATAGCTGGGTTGAAGTAATATCGAAAATCGAGGTTGGTAAATGTGTCATGACGCAAGCCGACAAAAACACCTGTAGACCAGTGATCATTCAGACTTCTTACAATACTCCCCGCGCCAAAGTATCGAAAGCGCTCACTGGTAAAAGTTTCATCATCCCGTATGAATTCACTCTTAGCCTGATTCATTTGAACATCGGTTCGAATACGCCATTTCTCCGTAACCCGGTCACTTTCAAAACCAAGTTCATATTCAAACTCTTTTCTACTTGACTCCTTATTGAGTTCAGCTTCCCCGTATATCTCAAAAATCCAGTTGTTCCAAGGGTCATTAAAATCTATATTCTGCTGTTGCGCCAATCCTGAATTAGAAATTTTATAGTTGATATCACCGGCCATTTCTGATTCAATAAGGTATCGAAGTAGGCCATTTTTTATTGCCTTTACCAAACCTTTACGCACCTCATCAGGGGTGAAATTTGCATTCGTATCGAAATTTGCTTTCTCGTTAATGTTCACATAATCATCCAATCCTTTAAAATCCAAATTATAGGTTCTCCCACCGCTACCATTAGCAATATCATAAATAAATAACTGCACGTTTGCTTGGGCTTGATCTCGAACATGACTTACAAAATTGATTTCTTGCCGGATATAGCTTTTTTCACAACTACAATCTAAATAGAGCTTTAGTGGGGCTTTGGGTTCTTCTTGCGCAAAAGTGATAAATGAAATAAGGGAAATACAAAAGGTGAGGTATTTTCTTATGAGAAAGAAAAGCGTCCCTACTGGTTTTGACATAGTCAAATAACTCAACTCCAAAGTTAAAAAATTAAACACGTGAGTAGCTTTTAATGTATTGTTAATCAGAGAATTAAATAAAAACAAGAAGTGTATTTGAGAATTGCGAAATTGATTTCATTAGTTCCTGATGGAACCCAAAAATTTACATTAGTAATAGTATTTATAATTCTCTATTTATATCCCAGGCTTCTAAGTAGTCAGCCACAGCTTTAGCGAACATGCTACCTAAAGCGCCATTTACTACACGATGATCATAACTATGGGAGATATACATTTTACTGCGAATACCGATAAAATCACCTTCTTTGGTTTCAATTACAGCTGGCATTTTACGAATTGCCCCTAAGGCCAAAATACCAACTTGTGGTTGATTGATTATAGGCGTACCGAAAACACTACCGAAAGTACCTACATTGGTCACGGTATAGGTGCCACCTTTCACTTCATCAGGCTTCAATTTATTTTCTCTTGAACGCCTAGCCAAATCATTTACAACTTTGGCCATACCTACCAAATTCAGCTGGTCGGCATTCTTTATTACAGGAACAATTAGATTACCATCGGACAAAGCAGCAGCCATGCCTATATTGATGTTCCTTTTCTTGATAACCGTATCACCATCCACAGAAATATTCATCATCGGATATTTCTTAAGGGCTTTGGCAACCGCTTCCATAAAAATAGGTGTAAACGTCAATTTTTCTCCTTCGGTCTTTTCAAAGCCATCTTTCATCTTAGCGCGCCAATTCACTACATTGGTAACATCAACTTCGATAAAACTCTGAACATGTGCCGAATTAGAAATACTATCGACCATATGTTTGGCAATCAACTTGCCCATTCGGGTCATTTGAATGACCTCATCAGCACCTGAATATTGTACGCGAGAAACCTCATTGACCACTTGTGTCGTCTCTTCTTTAGAAACATTGGGCTGGCTTACCTCAACTGGTGTTTCCCGAACGGGCGCCTCTGCTTGTGATTC
Source organism: Maribacter sp. (assembly GCA_029287355.1). Lineage (GTDB taxonomy): Bacteria > Bacteroidota > Bacteroidia > Flavobacteriales > Flavobacteriaceae > Maribacter_C. The sequence continues at coordinate 18,685 of JARFRH010000150.1, forward strand.
AATAGTTGTATGGGGATTTTTCCCGTTTGCCACAAAATCCAAAATGTCATTCTTGGTAACCCGGCCCTCTTTCCCTGTTCCCTTGATGGAATCTAAAGTTGTCATAGCGATGCCTTCTTGTTTCGCAATGTTCTTGACTAACGGGGAATAGAATCTATTGGTAGAACTGTAGTCTTGAATAGGTGTAGCGACTGATTCTTTAGCTACAGCAACTGTTTCAGCCACAGCGGAGACCGCTTCTTGAGGAGCTTCCAATTTCTTTTTGACCGTTTCCGTAACATTCGAACCACCTTCTATTTCTATTATAGCAACGGTTTCACCAACCTTAATAATGTCGTCAATGTTGAAAAGTTTTTCGACCAAAACACCTTCTACTTCACTTGGCACCTCAGAATCTACCTTGTCAGTGGCTATTTCGAAAACCGGGTCATCCATCGCAATGGTATCACCAACTTCTTTCAACCACGTGGTTAATGTCGCTTCGGCAACACTTTCTCCCATTCGAGGTAATTTCAATTCAAATTTTGACATATTGCTATTTAAAAGGTCTTATAACACCTATTTTTTGCAAAAATAACAAAAAATATAAGTTTTTTTTAAACTTCTTTTATTTTTGAACTTTTCCTAATTTGCTTTTAGTGAGCCTTCAAACGGAATCCTATTCATAATACTTCTACCCAGCGTTACTTCATCGGCATACTCCAATTCGTCTCCCACGGCAATTCCTCTAGCGATTGTACTTGTACTAATAGCCAGACCCTCCAATTGCTTATAAATATAAAAATTAGTGGTATCACCTTCCATTGTAGAACTTAACGCAAAAATAAGTTCCTTTATTTTTCCCTGTTTGGCTTTGCCAATTAATGATTCAATCTTAAGGTCTTGTGGACCAACACCCTCCATAGGGGATATCTTCCCTCCCAATACATGATATAAGCCTTTGAACTGACCTGTATTTTCGATTGCCATGACATCTCTGATGTCCTCTACAACACAAACAATACTTTCATCCCGTTTGGGGCTAGCACATATTTCACAAAGCTCGACGTCTGAAATATTATGACAACTTGTGCAGAACTTCACATTGTTCCTTAAGGTCACTAATGCGTTAGACAAACGCTCGGATTGCCCGCTTGGTTGTTTTAGTAAATGAAGGACAAGTCGAAGTGCAGTGCGCTTGCCAATACCTGGCAATTGCGATATTTCATAGACAGCATTCTCAAGCAATTTTGAAGAAAAATCCATTGTTTATGTTTCCCAGCAAAATTACGATTTTAGATGAATGAACTCCTCATGTGATCGATGTTTTTAACTTTTCGTAATTTGCCTTCGTAAAATCTTTTTATGACACCAACCCATATTCTGCTGCTGATAGGTGGTTATTTTTTATTGCTCTTACTCATATCTTATTTCACGGGAAAAAATGATTCGAATATAGACTTCTTCAAAGCAGGAAAATCTTCTCCTTGGTATTTGGTAGCTTTTGGTATGGTAGGGGCGTCTCTATCTGGAGTAACTTTCATTTCTGTGCCTGGCTGGGTGAAAGCCTCTGAGTTCAGCTATTTACAAGTAGTTTTCGGGTATTTCTTGGGGTATTTGGTCACGGCATACGTACTGTTGCCCATTTATTACAAGAAAAATGTAACCTCTATTTATGAATATTTAGATGACCGTTTCGGGTTTGTAAGTTATAAGGTAGGTGCCATATCTTTCTTTGTGTCCAGAGTTCTTGGGGCTGCTTTCCGTCTTTTTTTGGTGGCCATAGTTTTACAACAATTTGTATTTGACGCTTGGAATGTGCCTTACGAGTTGACGGTTGTCTTATCTATTTTATTGATTTGGATATATACTTTTCGAGGTGGAATCAAAACCATTGTCTGGACAGATACCTTACAGACGCTTTTTATGCTGGTCTCCGTAGGTTTATCGATCTACTTTATATTAGGAAAATTGGATTGGAGCTTTGGCGAATTTCTCGCATCAGAAGAATTAAAACAATACAATCAGGTCTTGTTTGTCGATGACTTTTTCGAGAAACAACATTTGCTAAAATCCTTCCTTGGCGGTATGTTCGTCACTATCTGTATGACCGGTCTTGATCAAGACATGATGCAAAAGAATCTAACTTGTAGAAACCTGAAAGACGCACAAAAAAACATGGTCAGCTTCAGTGTGGTTTTAGTCGGCGTTACCTTTGTCTTCATGTTACTGGGTGCGCTCCTATATATCTATGCCGATAAATATGAAATCGCAATGCCCCTTATGGATGGCAAGCCTAAGTCTGACTTATTATTTCCTGAGATAGCACTAAATAGCGGTTTGGGAATTACAGTGGCGGTTACATTCATGCTCGGATTGATAGCAGCGGCATATAGTAGTGCAGACAGTGCACTAACTTCGTTGACAACTTCTTTTTGCGTAGATTTTCTCGGTATTGAGAAAAAACCCGAGTCAGATCAAAAAAGAATTCGAAAACTCACTCATATTGGCATGAGCGTACTTTTGATTTTGGTAGTGATTCTTTTCAAACATGTTTTGGACACCAATGTAATTGATGGCCTTCTTCAAGTAGCGAGCTATACCTACGGTCCTTTATTAGGTTTATTTGCCTTTGGCATATTTACCAAACACATGGTTAAAGACAAGTATGTTTGGATTGTGGCCCTAGTAGTGGTAGGGATAATATTAACTCTTGCCAAAATACCCGCTGAAAGCCTTGGAGGATATGCTTTTGGGTATGAACTTTTACCACTCAATGGTCTGCTTACCTTCGTCGGACTATGGTTGATACGCGATAAAGGGAAGCACCCCGATGAGGTTTCCTAGTTCTATTTTAGGGCCTACAAGATAAGTTCATTATGAAGTGAAATCCAATCCGATTATCGTTTTTATGTGGAAAAATACCCATCCCTCAAGTAAAAAGAAAGAGAGGCTCATCTTTTAGCTCGATAAAAGGTCGAAAAAGCCGATTATAGTCTAGCCTAGATGTTAAATTTTCGTAAGTAAATCACAAAAACAAAATGGCCTGATTTTAGTATTGCCCGGTAGCCAATAAAACAAGTGTACAGGCCACCTCAACTTCTATTCCGTTGTCTTTGAGTATTTTATAGAATTCAGGATTTTCTGTTCCGGGATTAAATATAACCCGTCTAGGGTCTATTTTTAGAATATCCCCGTAATAATCAGGCTGACGTGCTGCACCGATGTATAAGGTTATGGTATCTATATTCCGAAAATTGTCTAAATTAGCGTCGATTTTAGTTCCCTTAATTTCGCCTGATTTTAAACCAAAAGCTTTAGTTTCTATGTTTTGGTCCACCAGTCGGTTCACGACTAGATTACTATAACGATCTAATTTTAGGGAAGCTCCAAAAACAAGTGTTTTTTTCATTTGTTTAAAGCGATGTTAAATTCTGCGGAATGGTGTAACTTATGATACACATGACCGTCTATTAAAAGGACAAAATAATTTCGACGCGTAATTCACAATTTTAGTCGTTGATAAAGCTATATGTTTATAGTTAATGGTTAGTGTTTAGTATAGCGGAATCGATGACAGAAACCCCGGCCTTTGGTCGGGGTTTTGTCTTTTCTACTACCAACGAATTATTACACTGCCCCACGTAAATCCACTGCCAAAAGCTGCCAATACCACAACATCACCTTCTTTAACCTTACCACCTTCCCATGCCTCCGTAAGTGCAATGGGAATTGAAGCAGCAGTAGTATTACCATATTTCATAATGTTATTGAAGACTTTATCATCCCCTAATCCAAATTTCTTTTGAATGAACTGTGAAATTCTAAGATTCGCTTGATGCGGAACTAAAAGATCAATATCGGTAGGCTGTAAATTGTTTGTTCCTAAACCTTCCATAATTACTTCACTAAATCGGACAACCGCATTTTTAAACACAAACTGACCGTTCATTATGGGGAAGTAAGAAGTATCTTCTGGGTCATTCTCGCTCACAATGTCATTAACCCATCTACCTCCCATTCCGGGAGCCAAAAGAGCAAGCTCTTCTGCATGCTGGCCTTCCGAATGAAGGTGTGTCGATAATATGCCTTTTGAGGTGTCTATCTCCCTGCTTAAAACTGCAGCACCTGCACCATCACCGAAGATTACCGAAACATTTCTACCTCGCGTGGTCATGTCCAAACCTTTTGAATGCACTTCCGACCCGATGACCAACACATTATTGTACATACCACTTTTGATATATTGGTCCGCTACGGAAATGGCGTAAACAAAGCCAGAACATTGATTTCGCACATCTAAGGCACCTACGGTTTTGATGCCCAAATCACGTTGTACCAATACCCCTGGACCTGGAAAATAATAATCAGGACTCAAAGTGGCAAACACGATAAAATCGATTTCGTTTTTATCAATACCGGCACGGTCAATAGCGATTTTTGCCGCTTTTACCCCCATCGAAGTGGTGGTATCACCACCCTTCTTTTCCACATGCCTGCGTTCTTGAATACCAGTGCGTTCCTGAATCCATTCGTCGGTGGTATCCATCAACTTGGATAAATCGTCATTAGTAACCACTTTTTCCGGAACATAATAACCTAGTCCCGCTATTTTAGAATTGTACATGTTATGTCAAATTTGTGTTCTTATTCTGTTCGAAGTTAATGCTTGAAGCCTTCGTCAAAAGCAAAATATCTTTGGGATTCATGCCACCCACAAGATGTACTTCCTTTTAACTAGCAAGCTAGCGGTTTTATCTTTAATTTTAGTACTTTCAGCGAAAATCCTTCCATCAACACGGTCGGTAATAACATTATAAAGTATAACAAACTATACGCGTTATTATGAAAAAAATAATACTCATTGTATTCCTCTTGTTATCCGGAATAGGGTTCACTCAAGAAAATCTCGGTTACCAAAAACCACCCAAGGATATTCTCGATTTGGTAGAAGCCCCATTGGCACCTTCAGTGCTCATCAATGAAAGTGGTTCACACATGGTTCTCCTTTATCGGGATTATTATAAATCTATTGCCGAGTTGTCAGAAACAGAACTGCGTCTTGCTGGTTTACGAATAAACCCCAAGACGAATATTGGAAGCCGAACCAATTATTATAAAAATATTAAAGTCAAAGACCCCTATGGAGAAAAGTCCATTCAAGTCTCAGGTCTACCTGAAAACCCTAGACTCGCCAATTTTATATGGTCGCCAGACCAAACCAAAATAGCCCTTACCAACACGACTCTAGAAGGTGTTGAAATTTGGGTATTAGATCTTGAAAAGGCTGCGGTTAAAAAAATTACGAAAGCCACGGTCAATGCCAATATGCGAAATATTATCAATTGGTTTAAAGATGGCCAAAGCCTTTTGGTTAAAATGTTGCCATCAGATAGAAAAGCCTTGGTCAATGCCAATGAAGCGGTACCTAAAGGGCCTACCATATCGTCAAATGATGGAAAAAAAGCACAAAACAGGACCTATCAAGACCTTTTGAAAAATCCTAATGATGAGTTCAATTTTGAACAACTGGCCAGGTCGGAACTATTTAAGATTGATTTAAAGGGCAATATAACCAAATGGAAAGACGCAGATTTATACTCCTCAATAAACTTCTCGCCAAACGGTGAATATGCTATGGTTACCACCATTAAAAGACCATTTTCGTATCTGGTACCCTATTACAGATTTCCTTCTAAAACTGCCATCCATAACAAAAATGGCGAGTTGATCTCAGAAGTCGTGGAAGTACCTTTGATCGAAGACCTTCCGAAAGGGTTTATGGCAGTTCGAATGGGTATGCGTTCACTCAGTTGGCGTAAAGACAAACCAGCAACTTTAATATATGCCCAAGCTTTGGACGGTGGTGACCCGGAGAATGAAGTCGCCTACCGTGACGAAGTGTTCGAAATGGAAGCGCCTTTCGATAAAGCTGGTAAAAGCATCCTAAAAACAATAAATCGTTTTAACGGTGTTGAATGGGGTGATAGCAACAGGGCGATAGCATATGACTATTGGTGGAACAATAGAAACACGAAGACATACTTATTCAATCCATCGGATAGCAAACAGGAACCCAAGATTCTTTCTGACCGAAATTACCAGGACGTGTATAGTGATCCGGGAGAATTTGTAACGAGCTTAAACGAGTTCGGAGAATCCGTACTTGCCTTCGATAGAAACAAAAATGCCTATTTACTGGGAGATGGTTATACGAAAGATGGCCAATTTCCCTTTGCTGACAAATTCGATTTGAAAACATTGAAAAAAACGCGGCTGTACACTTCGAAAGCAGCGGGCAAAAAAGAAGGATTAATAGGATACAAGCCTGAGAAAGATCAGTTATTAGTCCGTATAGAATCGCCAAACGAATACCCAAACTATTACTATAAAAGTCTTATCAAACGAAAAGCGAAACAACAACTTACTGATTTCGAGAATCCTTATAAAAGCATTCAAGATGTACACAAAGAGGTCATCACCTACAAGCGAGAGGATGGTCTTGAGCTGAGCGGAACACTGTACTTGCCCGTTAATTATGATAAAGAAAGTAAGGAGAAGAAGCCCATGATATTATGGGCATACCCGCGCGAGTACAAAGACAAAAACAGTGCATCCCAAAACACACAAAACCCAAATGAATTTACCTACCCCTATTGGGGCTCGCCCATATACTGGGTGACACAGGGTTATGTAGTTTTAGATGATGCTTCTTTTCCAATTATCGGGGAAAAAGACGAACAACCAAATGATACCTTTCGAACACAATTGGTATCAAATGCAAAAGCAGCTATCGACGCGGTGGATGAATTAGGCTATATCGACAGAAAAAAAGTCGCCGTAGGAGGCCATAGTTACGGCGCCTTTATGGTAGCGAATCTTCTTTCACACTCCAATTTATTCGCTGCGGGAATTGCACGAAGTGGAGCCTATAACAGAACCTTGACACCTTTTGGTTTTCAGCGTGAAGAACGAAACTATTGGGAGGCTCCGGAAATCTATTATACCATGTCGCCGTTTATGCATGCCGACAAAATGAAGACGCCTTTACTGCTGGTTCATGGTGAGGCGGACAATAATTCAGGCACATACCCCATGCAGAGTGAGCGCTACTTTAATGCCTTAAAAGGTTTGGGTGCTACCGTACGTTTGGTAATGCTACCCAAAGAAAGTCATGGATACCGGGCAAAGGAAAGCATACTACACCTGCTTTGGGAACAAGACGAGTGGTTAAATACCTATGTAAAACAGAAGGGGTTACCGGTGAATCTGCAAAAAGAACCTCTTAACAAAGACTAATTCAGGTATTTTAGATAATTATCCACAATTACCTTTGCTTTTAGATCATGCAATAAGTTGTAGAGTCCGAAAAAGGTACGGTTCATATATAGGAAGTGCTTGGACCCCCTATTTCCATTCATTTTTCTAATCTGGGTATCCTTGGCATATCGCTCACCTAGGTCGGCTATGTTGCCCCAAAATTCATCGGAGCCAAAATCAAATTCTTCTCTGTTCATCGGCGCAGTGAACAAGCTCAGCAATTCTTTGAACATCTCTTTGAAGAATATTAATTCTTGGGTTGAATCGGTCGATGATAAAATTTCGAGTTCGTACATTTTGACGGTAAGACGCTCCTCATCTTCAATTACTTCTTTTTTTGCCAACTCAAAATAAGGGTTGTAAAACTCATCAGGAACTTCTTTGATGCAACCAAAATCAATAGCAATGAGATTTCCGTTTTCACCGACCAGAAAATTACCAGGATGTGGATCGGCATGTACTTTCCGAAGTACATGAATTTGATACATATAAAAATCCCATAATGTTTGACCCAATTGATTTCCCGTTTTGGATGAAAAATCAGTTTTCGTAAAATCACTGAGATGCGTACCGTTCATCCAATCCATGGTCAGGATACGTTCACTAGATAAGGCCTCATAATACTTCGGAAATTCTAGGTTCGGAATCGCGTTACAAGATTCGGTGATTTCCTTACTTTGCTTGATTTCAAGTGTATAATCGGTTTCTTCTACTAGTTTATCCTCTACTTCCTTAAAATATTTATCCGAGTCTTTACCCTTGATGTTGAACATTTTTAGGGCGATAGGTTTGACCAAGGCCAAATCGCTACTAATACTCTCTGCAACCCCAGGATACTGGATTTTAACGGCTAACTGCTTTCCTTTTATTGATGCCCTATGAACTTGTCCTATGCTCGCCGCGTTAATGGAATCTTTTTCAAAGGTATCAAAAATGGCTTCTGGATATTTCCCCAAGTACTTTTTGAACGTTTTGCGGACTAGTGGAGCTGACAAAGGAGGCACGGAGAATTGCGAAAGCGAAAATTTATCTACATAGGCCCTCGGGAGAATATTTTTCTCCATACTCAACATTTGAGCTACTTTAAGCGCGCTACCCTTTAAGGTTTTTAGGCCGTCATAAATGTCGTCTGCATTATCTTCATCAAGCTGGTCTCTTGTAAGCTCAGGATTAACCAATCTCTTACCAAGGTATTTGACATAGTTGCCTCCGATTTTAACTCCGGTCTTTACCAAAGTACCGGCACGTCCAATTTTTCCCGTAGGAATCTTGTCAAGGGTTTTCATCGTCTAAAAGGTATTAAACCATTTTTTCCTTGAAAAGAAATTTTCCAAAGTCAATAATATTATCTAAAGGTGTATTATCAAAAACATCAAAAACCGTATTGATAGATTTCTCTATAGCGATATCTGTTTTTTCAAAACCTTCGGAGTCGTCGTCCATCCAAAACTTTAGAATAAAAAGAAACTGCAGCCATGCGCCTTCTGAAAAGAGCTTGGGGTTATGCTTCGTGATTTTTAAGGTTTTGTTCGCATTACCATCATTGATCAATTCTGTAGCGAAATTCTTCAAGTGATGTCGAAGTCCTTTTAGTTGTTCCATATTCTTCATGACACTCTTGTCATTCTGAAGTGCAAATAGCACATAACTTCTATTTAAAGTAAGCAATTCAAAAAATGAATAAAAGAAGGTGAGCATTTTGTCCTTATTAGAAAACTGTCCATATTCTTTATTCTTTTGTATCAGCAGTTCTGTATTGGTATAAAACTTGTTCCAAATCGCTTTTTGGATACTATGTACCGAACCGAAATACTCATAAAAAATGGTCTCCTCTATTTTGTTGCCTTTGCAAAATTTATAGATTGATTTCGGAATGGTCTCATGTTCCAAAACATAATCCATGTAAATAGATATAATTGTATCATCAGTGATTTTACTTGTCTTTGCCTTTGTCGCCATAATTCTCTTTTTAGTGTTTGTTTCTCAAAGAACGTTCTACTTCATACTGCTCTAAAGCATGTACTAATTAAAAAACGCGCTCTCATAAATGAAAGCACGTTCTTAAACAACCTAACCAATAAATAAAATTTTCTTCTTCAAAATATTTTCAACACGGTAAAGATACGTTTTGTTTAACTTATATTAAAATAAACTAAACAAAAATATTTGTTA
>JARFRH010000181.1 GCA_029287355.1 Maribacter sp.
AATAAGAACGTGGACGCTGTCTCTACAATATGTCAAATGAACTTCCAAATTAAACTCCCTGAACCATTGCTGACTCCCAAAGCGGGTGCAAATATAAGATGGTTTTTTAAATTAAAAACTTTATTTCAATCTTTTTTAATCTTTTTTTTTCACCTTGGTTTTAACCTTCTAAAAGCTAGAAATTTACACTTTTCAAAACGCCAAAAAAGGGTATTAAATTTAATACATTTTATAGTGTAACACAAGTATTATGACAAGAAAATATCAGTGTCAGGCCGTTCGGCTGCGCGTTGGATGATATAGAAATGTCAGCCTCGCGCTCAGCAAGAACTTATATGAATAGCCAGACCCTACGTTGCCAAAGGCGATAACACCCAACAAACCCCTCATATTATATTGCCCGCATGAAATCAAGATGCTATCTTTGTCCCCTTATTATTACTACACCGACATGATCAAAATAACATTACCGGACGGAACGGTAAAAGAATATGATAAAGGTAGCACTCCAATGGACGTTGCCATGAGCATCAGTGAAGGACTAGCTCGTAATGTAATCTCGGCCAAATTCAACGATGTTATCGTCGAAAGCAAAACTTCGCTGAATGAGGACGGTTCTTTGGTGCTATATACCTGGAACACCGACGAGGGCAAAAAAGCATTTTGGCACTCCACTTCACATATTGTTGCTCAAGCCCTTGAGGAATTATATCCAGGAATTAAACTGACCATTGGCCCTGCCATCGAAAATGGATTCTATTACGATGTAGATTTACCCGAAGGAAGTATTACAGATAAAGACTTCCCAATAATAGAGAAAAAAGCCTTAGCGATTGCCCGCGGGAAACACGATTTCAAAATGCGATCGGTTTCCAAAGATGAAGCCCTGACCAAATACCAAATAGAGGGTAACGAATACAAGGTAGAGCTTATCGAGAATTTGGAAGACGGCACTATAACCTTCTGTGACCATGATACTTTTACCGATTTATGTCGCGGGGGGCATATACCGAACACCGGCATCGTGAAGGCCATAAAAATATTAAGTGTTGCGGGTGCCTATTGGCGCGGCGATGAAAACAAACCCCAACTCACCAGGGTTTACGGAATTTCTTTTCCCAAACAGAAAGAACTCACCGAATACCTTGAACGACTCGAGGAAGCTAAAAAACGTGACCATAGAAAATTGGGAAAAGAGTTGGAGCTATTCACCTTTTCACAAAAGGTGGGACAAGGACTTCCATTGTGGCTGCCCAAAGGTGCCGCACTTCGGGAGCGCTTAGAAGAATTCTTAAAAAAGGCACAGAAAAAAGCAGGTTACGAAATGGTCATTACCCCGCATATTGGTCAGAAGGAACTTTATGTAACTTCTGGACATTATGAGAAATATGGAGCCGATAGTTTTCAGCCGATCAATACCCCGAAGGATGGGGAGGAGTTTTTATTGAAACCTATGAACTGTCCACATCATTGTGAGATTTTCAATCATAGGCCATTTAGCTACAGAGAACTCCCAAAAAGATACGCAGAATTCGGTACGGTATATCGCTATGAGCAAAGTGGTGAATTACACGGCCTAACCAGAGTACGTGGTTTTACTCAAGACGATGCCCATATTTTCTGTACTCCAGATCAGTTAGACGAAGAATTCAAAAATGTAATCGATCTATCCTTATATGTGTTGGGTTCATTAGGGTTTGAAAACTTCACGGCACAAGTATCGGTACGTGATGTTGATAAACCTGAAAAATATATCGGATCAGTTGAAAATTGGGAAAAAGCGGAAAATGCCATTATCAATGCGGCGAAGGAAAAAGGATTGGATTTTAACATTGAAAAAGGCGAAGCGGCTTTCTACGGCCCAAAATTAGATTTCATGGTAAAGGATGCCCTTGGAAGACAATGGCAATTGGGTACAATACAAGTAGATTATAATTTACCGGAACGCTTTGATTTAACATACAAAGGCTCTGATAATGAATCACATAGACCTGTTATGATTCATCGAGCTCCTTTCGGAAGTATGGAACGGTTTATCGCTTTATTACTCGAACATACAGGTGGTAATTTCCCTTTATGGCTAATTCCAGAACAGGCAATTGTTTTACCGGTTAGCGAGAAAAACGAAAAATATGCTGAAAAAGTTTTGAAATCCCTAGAAAATAACGAAATTCGCGCGCTTGTTGATAGTAGAAATGAAACTGTTGGCAAGAAAATACGAGAGGCAGAAATGAACAAGATTCCATTTATGCTGATTGTTGGGGAAAATGACGAAGCGGCCAATACAATTTCAGTTCGCCGACACGGTGGCGAAGATCTCGGAGCAATATCCATTAACGATTTTGCTGACTTGGTGAATAAAGAAATAAACAGTACCTTAAAGTCGTTTTAAAAATTAGAAGTTTAATTAAAATTTATTAGTCATAGCAATTAGAAAAAGATTTAGGCCCCAACCTAGGAGGGAAAATAAAAACCCTCATAAAATCAATGAGAGAATTATTGCACCCGAAGTTCGTTTGGTAGGTGATAATGTTGAAGTAGGTGTTTATCCATTGGCTAAGGCGATGGAATTAGCTACTGAAGAAGGATTGGATTTAGTGGAGATTTCACCAAAGGCCAATCCGCCGGTTTGTAAAATAATCGATTATAAGAAATTCCTTTACGAGCAGAAAAAGCGAGAAAAGGTAATGAAAGCCAAAGCCTCCAAGGTGGTGGTAAAAGAAATCAGGTTTGGCCCAAACACGGACAACCATGATTATGAATTTAAGAAGAAGCATGCTGAAAAGTTCCTAAAGGATGGAGCAAAATTAAAGGCCTATGTTTTTTTTAAGGGAAGGTCGATTGTTTATAAAGACCAGGGTGAAATTCTGTTGTTGCGCCTAGCCTCTGAACTGGAGGAATTAGGAAAAGTAGAGCAGATGCCTAGATTGGAAGGAAAGCGAATGACGATGTTCATTGCACCGAAAACAAAAAAGTAACGAACATGGTTCGTTTCAATATAAAACACTAAACGCTGCTTGCTCATTGCAAGCAGCGTTTAGCATGCAAAGTTACCCTTCGGCCGCGCTCGGGATGACAAAAAGAAATAGGGTGCGGTAAGTGAGATAATAATAAACAGGAAAAATGCCTAAACAGAAAACAAAATCCAGTGCCAAAAAGCGGTTCAAGCTTACCGGAACTGGTAAAATCAAAAGAAAGCACGCTTTCAAGAGTCACATTTTGACAAAGAAATCGAAAAAGCGTAAGCTTAAGTTAACACACGACACATTGGTTCACCAATCGGATGTTAATAGTATCAAAGAACAATTACGTTTAAAGTAAACGTTCATTACAGGTAGTTTAATCATTAACCATGGAGTTAGGCTTAAATTAAGTGTCCATTATGGATCGCCTACTACAAAAAATTAAAAATTATGCCAAGATCAGTAAATGCAGTTGCTTCTAG
>JARFRH010000286.1 GCA_029287355.1 Maribacter sp.
ATACCGTAAACAGGGCGCCCTTTTTCGACAATATTCTGAACGGTTTTCCAACTGGAGATGACTTTTTTTCTAGTATCCGAAGTGAGTTCCATCCGGGTTTCACCCCCTGCAATAGCGATTGCTATGCCTGCGGTCAACCAACCTTCTCCAAAACAAAAGGTCTTCTTTGTTGAAGTCATATTTCTAATTTTAATTGCGATGAATTCAAAATGAGATCTATAAAATTAATCATTAAATTAGATAATCAATAATACAATTATAAGCAAAAATCAAAAACTTTGAGATATCAGATATAATTACGACATTTCAATTATATTTTGGACGTTGCTGAAGAATTACATTTCCGCAAAGCTTAAGAAAAGCTCTTTATTTCGAAACCGCTATTGTGTAGGCAAATAAAGCAGATGGAAGAAATTCTAGATACCCAACTCTTCATACGTGACAAGACGAAAGTGACCTTAACCCCTGCAGGCCAGTACTTGAAAGGTGAGGTGGAGTTCATTTTGAACCATTTGGAGTTGACCCAAAAACAACTAAAATCAATTGGGGAGGGAAATTTAGGGGAAGTTCGAATCGGGTTTTTGGGATCAGCCATGCAAGCGGTAATTCCGAAATTATTGTTGCAATTAAAGAAGTCATCCTCAGGAATAAAAACAAGCCTTGAAGAGCTTTCCAACAGCGCTCAAGTTGATGCGATCTTAAAAGACAAACTCGATATCGGTTTTGTGCGATTGGCGCGAGTACCCAAGGGAATACAGATCGCCCCAGTTCATAAGGATACCTTTTCGGTAGTACTCCCTAAGAATCACAGCCTAAAAACCAGCGATTTTAAGAGTATGGGGCAATTAAGGGATGAGGACTTTATTCTTTTCGCACAAGATTATAGCCCCCTGTACTATGATACGGTCATGAGTATATGTGAGGATGTAGGTTTTAGTCCAAAAGTTTCACATAAATCAGTACATGCGCAGACTATTTTCAAGCTGGTGGAGAACAGTCTCGGAATTGCTATCGTACCCACTTCGTTACAGCATGGTTTTCAAATGGATGTAAAATTCATTGAATTAAAAAAGATTCCACAAAAAGCAGTGCTTTCTGTGATTTGGAAGGTGGATAACCGAAATCCGGCACTTGAAAATTGCATGGACTTGGTATTGGGTAAATAGTATTCGTAAATCCTTAAATTTGCTATCCATAAAAAAGAAGCTATGCTATTTGACCTTATTCGGAAAAGACGTTCGGTTTTTCCTGCCCAGTACATTGATACCCCTATCGCAAAATCCGATATTGAAAAAATATTGGAAGCGGCCAATTGGGCGCCCAATCACAAGAAAACGGAGCCTTGGCGATTTAAAGTCTTTCAAGGTGAATCTAAAAAAAAGCTAGGTTTATTTCTTTCCTTGAAATATATGGAAACCGAAGCCAAGCCTAAAGAGTTTAAAGTTAAGAAGCTCATAGAAAATCCGAAAAAGGCAGGAGCCATCATTGCCATTTGCATGCAACGTGACCCGAATGAGAGTTTGCCCGAATGGGAAGAAATCGCAGCCACTGCCATGGCAGTTCAAAATATGTGGCTGTGCTGCACTGAAATGGGGATTGGTTGCTATTGGAGTTCTCCAGGACTCATCCAATACATGGATGAATTTTTTGAGATGAATACAGGGGAGCGGTGCTTAGGCTTTTTCTACATGGGGTATTATGAGGGGGAATTACCGGAAGTTGTAAGGGGACCTATAGCGGATAAAGTGGTTTGGGCGGATTAAATCGAACCTAAAATGGATTGAGGGCTGCGCTATTCTCAATTGCTATTTTGAAAAAGAATACCAAAAAAATCGCGGTTACAATAAGCTTCATAAAAGTACCGGTAAGGAGGCCTAAGAAGGACCCGAAGGCAGCCCTCAAGGCAGTTTTGTTATCGGCCTTGTTTGAAAGTTCGCCTATAAAGGCCCCAACAAACGCACCAATGAAAATACCTCCGGGAATAGGAGCTAGCAAGCCTACGATAAGCCCGATAGTAGTGCCGATCATTCCTGCCTTAGTGCCGCCAAATCTTTTGGTTCCGATAGCGGGTATAATATAGTCTATAATAAAAATTGTCAGGGCGACCACTCCGGTAATGCCTATAAACCACCAATCATCGGGTACGGCATTCGTGAGATGAAGTAGGAGCAGGCCAACCCAACTTACTGGAGGGCCAGGCAATACGGGTAGAAAGCTCCCAAGAATTCCAAAGAGCATTAAAATAAATCCGATAACCAAAAGCGCAATATCCATTCAATTAGTTTTCCTATTGGACGAAGATAAGGAGGTTTTGTTACAAGTATTTTGTAATATGCTGTGTGGATATAAGTCGATGTTTAAGTCCCCAAAATATCGTAATTTCCACGACAGAACACATACTCATGCGCAAGTTTGTAATAGTAATGGTTTTGTGCGGATTGGCTTCGTGTAAGTTCTTTGATTCCAGCGAAAAAAAGACACAGGAGCTTATAGAAAAACAACTGGGTGAAATCGACTGGAATGAGGTCGACTCTTATCCATTATTTGAAGATTGTGACGAGAATTTAACCAAAACCGCGCAACGCGAGTGTTTTGAAAATGAACTTTTAAAGCACTGTTCAAAAACATTAAATGAGTTTGAGTTTATCTTGGAACCGGGTATCGACCCGATTGTAATCGTTGATTTTTTGGTGGATAAAGATGGTAGAATTGCGATTATTGCTATTGAAAAAGATTCGGCAATCGACAAACAAATGCCGGAATTTGAAGGAATCATCCGCCAAAGTTTAAAGCGAATGCCGCCATTGGCGCCGGCCTTGAAAAGGGCGATTCCTGTGAAGGCTAAATTTCGTATTCCTATTGCTTTAAAAGTTAAACAGTAAACAACTTGTCTAAAGAAAAAATAATATTAGGTATTGATCCGGGTACGACCATTATGGGGTTCGGTCTCATCAAAGTGACCGGAAAGAAAATGGAGTTCATTCAAATGAACGAATTGCTCTTGAGCAAGTACAAAGACCCTTACACTAAATTGAAATTGATTTTCGAGCGCACGATTGAACTCATCGATACCTACCATCCAGACGAGATTGCCATTGAAGCTCCGTTTTTCGGCAAGAATGTGCAGTCGATGCTCAAATTGGGTAGGGCACAAGGCGTCGCTATGGCCGCTGGACTTTCGAGAGAAATACCGATAACGGAATATCTTCCCAAGAAAATAAAAATGGCCATTACGGGGAACGGAAATGCCAGTAAAGAACAGGTGGCCAAAATGTTGCAAAGTGTTTTAGGGTTGAAAACACTACCTAAAAACTTGGACAGTACGGACGGACTCGCAGCTGCGGTTTGCCACTTTTACAATGAAGGTCGTGTTCAGGTGGGTAAAAATTATTCTGGATGGGATGCTTTTGTGAAGCAGAACCCAAAAAAGGTCAATTAACAATGATCAATTAACAATGAGCAAGTACTAAACATGAGTTCAAAAAATCCACTTTCAGAAAAATCATATGATTTTGCTTTGCTCATTGTTAAGTTGTATCAGCACATTACAAAACATAAAAAAGAGTACATACTATCCAAGCAACTACTCCGCTCCGGAACTTCTATTGGCGCGAATATATCAGAAGCAAATGGGGCAATTTCCAAGGCAGATTTTTCTGCAAAAATATCAATTGCCTACAAGGAAAGTTTAGAGACAAAATATTGGTTAAACTTATTAAAAGATTCAGATTATATTCAAGCCGATTTATCTGATGATTTAATCGTAAAGGCTGACGAGCTGTCGAAAATAATGTTCTCAATATTAAAGACCACTAGAATTAACAAATGAAGAAAGGAAATAACTAGTCATTGTTAACTGTTAATTGAACATTGAAATGAGCGGAATCTACATCCATATTCCCTTTTGCAAACAAGCGTGTCATTACTGCGATTTTCATTTTTCGACTTCGATGGGGAAGAAAACGGCAATGGTAGCGGCTTTGAAAAAAGAACTGCAATTGCGCAAAGATGAGTTCAAAGATGAAACAGTAGAAACCATTTATTTTGGTGGGGGTACCCCATCTGTCCTTGAATCCGATGAAATCAATGAACTGATTTCAACTGTTTATAACAATTACAAAATTTCCGATCATCCTGAGATTAGCTTAGAGGCGAATCCTGATGATCTATCCAAAGAAAAAATAGGGGAATTAGCGCAAGCACCGGTCAATCGTTTGAGTATCGGTATTCAATCTTTTTTCGATGAAGATTTGAAGCTGATGAATAGGGCACATTCTGCCAAAGAGGCCATAGCATCATTGTCTGTGGCGGTACGTCACTTTGATAATATTTCTATCGATTTAATTTACGGTATTCCGGGAATGAGTAACGCGCGATGGAAACAAAATATTGAAAAAGCACTCTCATTTGGCATCCCGCATATTTCAAGTTATGCCTTGACCGTTGAACCTAAGACCGCCTTGGCCAGTTTTATTCAAAAAGGGATTGTTCCGCCTGTGGAGGACGAAGTGGCGCAAAAACACTTTACTATTCTTTTAGATGAAATGGAAAAAGTGGGCTTTGAAAGTTATGAGATTTCCAATTTTGGAAAACCCGGCTATTTTTCCAAAAACAATACCGCCTATTGGCAGCAAAAAAAGTATATCGGTATTGGGCCTTCGGCGCATTCCTTTGATGGAAAACGAAGGGGTTGGAATATCAACAACAATCCAAAATACATCAAATCCCTCGAAAGCGACGAGCTTCCAATGGAGATGGAGGTCCTCTCCAAAAAGGATCGGTACAATGAATATGTCATGACGAGCCTCCGAACTGTTTGGGGCGTTTCACTAGAAAAAGTGAGTTCGGAATTTGGAGCACAATACCTCGAATATTTGAAAAAGCAGGCGGCCAAATTTCTTGACGAACATTTACTTTATATCGATGGTGACAAACTATTGGCTACGAAAAAAGGTCGATTTTTAGCCGATGGCATTTCGGCGGAGTTATTTATGCTAAATTTGGGATGAAGATTAACCAAATGTCACCCTGGGTGTAGTCGAAGGGATGGAAACAGAAAAGGTCTTCGACTGCGCTAAGACTGACATAACTCTTATTATGCTGGCAAAAATCAGAAACGACTTCATCGATTTAACCAAACCATTGGATATTTCCATTCCGTTGTGTGGTGATTCCTCCAATGTGAATGCATGGTATGTCGAACCCCCTAAAATCGAACCGCATTCCGATGGCGGTTTTGTAGGGAAGGTCTCCGAGGGCGCATCCACTAACTTCAATGATATTCAATTTAATCCGCATGCTCATGGCACGCACACAGAGTGTGTCGGGCATATCACGGCAGATTTTCATTCGGTGAATCAGAACCTGAAACGCTATTTCTTTAAGGCCGAGGTGATTACATTGGCTCCGGAGAAGTACCAAGAAGATTTCGTAATCTCGCGAAAGCAACTACAATATGCCCTGGGAAATAAGAAAAGAGAGGCATTAGTCATTAGAACACTACCTAACGTAAAAGATAAATTATCCAAGCAGTATTCGAATACGAATCCGCCGTATTTGTTAGAACAAGCTGCCGAGTTTTTAGTGGAAAAAGGTATCGAACATTTGTTGATCGATTTACCATCGGTAGATAAAGAAAAGGACGGTGGGGCACTATTGGCCCATCACGCCTTCTGGAATACCGGAGGGAAGGTTAGATATTCGGCTACGATAACCGAATTTATTTTTGTTGCGAATACCATAAAAGATGGCACGTATTTCTTAAACCTACAGGTGGCACCCTTTGAGAACGATGCGAGCCCTAGTAGGCCTGTGCTCTATAAAATCGAGGATTAATGAAGTTAGTTTTAAAAATCGAGGAACTATTCATGATGGGCCTAGGCATATATCTCTTTAGTCTATTACCCTATGATTGGTGGTGGTTTTTGGTTTTGTTGCTCGCCCCGGATATTGGCATGTTAGGATATCTTTTTGGCAATAAAACGGGCGCATTTCTCTATAACGTATTCCATCATAAAGGAGTGGCAATTGCGATTTACTTTTTAGGGGTTTATCTTGCTAGTCCGATTGCCCAATTGATTGGGGTGATACTATTCTCACATTCATCATTCGATAGAATTATGGGGTACGGCCTAAAATATGATAAAGGATTTAAATTCACGCATTTAGGTGATATAGGGAAACACAATAATGGATAGTCTTTTAGATACTTTTTTAGGATTGATTTTGGGGGCGATCGCTACCTATTGGGTCTATACTGTTTTTCGCAGAAAACAGCGCAAAGAATTGACCACACATCAGTCTACCGTACTTTTGGAAAAAATCAAAAGTGTCAGCAAATTGATTTCTGTGGAAGGTGATTTTGCTGAGATTTATAAGTACGAGAATACGAAGGAGAGCTTTATGAGCTTGGTCAGTAGTAAGAAAAAGGCGCTGGTCGTTATCAATGCAAAAGCCCAAATAGGGTATGATCTCCAAAAAATATTGATGCATGCGGATAATGAGCGGAAGAAGATTGTATTGACCAACTTCCCCGAACCTGAAATTTTATCAATTGAACCGGAATTGGAGTTTTATGATATTAAAAACGGATTTTTTAATTCGTTTAAACCAGATGATCTGACCGCTTTAAATCAAGAGGCCATAAAACATATCCGCGAGAAAATTCCTGAAAGTGGACTTATGGAAACTGCCAAAAAGGAAGCACTCCAAACCATATTTCTAATTGAAAAAATTGTTGAAACTATTGGTTGGAAGTTGGATTACTCAGCTGTGCAAATACCTGAAAACGAAAAGAAAAAACAATTGGATTAATACCTTTGAACACATGGGAAAAGCCTGTTTTATACTATTTTTAACCTTTACAATGAACGCCCTTGGGCAAACTGATAACAAAATGAAAGAATTTGATTCGAGTTTCGTGCATACCGTATATTTTTGGTTGGCAAATCCAGATAATAAAGAAGATTGTAAAGCCTTTGAAACTTCATTGGGGAAGTTTTTGGATAATTCGGCCTATGCAAAAACCAAATTTATTGGGAAGCCACCAAGAGCTAGTCGCGATGTAGTCGATGGTTCTTTTACCTACTCCCTGATAGTAACATTTGAGTCAGCTGAAGCACAGCAAAATTATCAAGATGAGGCACCACATAAATTGTTTATTGAAGAAGCAAGCAATTTATGGACAAAGGTCATTGTTTACGATTCTAAAACTATTTGATGAATGGTTTCTTTTAGGCCCGCTTTGAGTAATGATTATGAGGCAATAGCCGCACTTCACACAAAAAGTTGGCGACAAAATTACAGAGGTACATTTAGTGACCATTTTTTGGACAAGGAAGTGCTTAACGATAGGCTTTCCGTTTGGAAAGACCGTCTTCACAACCCAAAAGAGAATCAATTTGTTCAAATTGCGGAAATTGAGGATTCTTTAGTCGCGTTCGTTTGTGGTTATATTGATCAAGACCCGAAATACGGTACACTAATCGACAACCTTCATGTTGATTCGGAATTTATTGGACGACGAATCGGTGAAATGTTGATGGTGGATGCAGCCAAATATTTGGAAGAAAAAAATAAGACATCGATGTATTTATGGGTGCTGACCAGTAATATAAAGGCCATCAGATTTTATGAGCGTATCGGCGGAAGGCCTTTAGACACGGTAAAGGACTTCGATATTGGAGATCGAGAGATTACCAAGACAAGATACCACTGGCCGGATTTAAAATCGAACCAGGGTTTGCACAATCAAAAAAAAGTTAATGAACATTGAAGAATTTCGTGACTATTGTCTTTCAAAAAAAGGGGTGACCGAAGGGCTTCCCTTTGATGAACATACCTTGGTCTTTAAAGTAATGGGAAAGATATTCTCGATTACCGGCTTAGAAAGACTTCCCCCACAGGTCAATTTGAAATGTGACCCTGAATATGCCATCACACTTCGAGAAGAACATGATGGCGCAATTATTCCAGGGTATCATATGAGTAAGGTGCATTGGAATACAGTTCTTCTAGAGCAGGTACCACCCGAATTGGTTATAGCACTCATAGACCATTCATATGATCTAGTGGTTTCGAAATTCACAAAAAAATTAAAGGCGGAGTTTGATGCCCTACCCTAGAGGTTATGCGAACCAAATTAGAAGCAATCATATCGGAACTCAAGGAATCTTTTGATGGAAAGCCTTGGTATGGGATACCCGTGATGGAAAAGTTGAATCAAATTCCTTGGGAGGTAGTGAATGAAAAAACCTATGGTTCGAAGACGATTGCAGTTCTTGTTCAACATATCATAAATTGGCGCGCTTTTGTTTTAAAAAAGTTAGAGGGTAATCTGATGTTCGATATTGTTATAGATGGTGAAAATGATTGGGAAGCCGTTACTATTCAGAGCCAAGAGGAATGGAATTTTCTCAAACAAAAATTGCAAGATAGCCAAGATAGTTTGATTCAGAAACTAGCTCATGAGACAGATGAAATACTGCAAAAAAAAGTCATTGGAAAGGAGTATACCTTCGGACCCATTCTTACGAGTATTGCCCAACACGATATTTACCATTTGGGGCAAATCGCCATGCTAAATGCAATGCACAAGAGCTAAGGTAAAACCCTATCTTTATCCCGATAAAATCGTCGCCCTGAATGCAGGATTTAATTTCCTATTACCAAAATCAAATTGAAGCACATTCAATAACATTGTCAGATGTCAGAAAACAACTGGCAGGTTCAAGTACGCTTCGTCTCGCAGTATTCATAACCACTATTTTCTTCGCTTATCTTTTCTTCGAAAACACCAAGTTGGTTTTAGGCATTGCAGTGATAGGGATTGGAATTTTCCTTTTTTTGGTGTCGAGGCACACAAATCTACAGTACAAACGCGACAAATTGATGGCCTTAAAAACCATCAATGAAACGGAAATTCAAGTATGCCATATTTTTGTTCTTGCTGATTTTGGTTCGTGAAATGATCAAGGATTTAGAGAATATTGCCGGAGATATGGCCCAAAACTATAAGACC
>JARFRH010000296.1 GCA_029287355.1 Maribacter sp.
CCGCTCCACCTTCCAATCTCCCGTCGGGTAGTACGCGAATGGCATCTACTTTGCCAATGATGGGCGTGCGCTCTTCATTGATGATATACCCTTTGGCTTTCAATTCTTCTTTAAGGGTCTCTGGAAACCCGTCTGGCTCGAAAATCACCATGTCCGGTAGCCATTGATGATGAAATCTTGGAGCATTGACCGCATCTTGCATGCTCATACGGAATTCATAAGTATTTAGAATCGTTTGCGCTACCGCGGTGATAATCGTAGAACCGCCAGGCGTTCCGACGACCATCCATAATTTACCATCTTTTTCAACGATGGTCGGAGTCATGCTGCTCAACATACGTTTTTCGGCTTCAATACTATTGGCTTCCGCACCGATGAGTCCGAACATATTAGGGATACCGGGCTTTGCACTGAAATCATCCATTTCGTTGTTCAGGAAGAAGCCTAATTCATCAGAATAAAGCTTTGATCCATAGGCCCCGTTCAGTGTTGTCGTTGCCGAAATGGCATTTCCTTCGTCATCTATAATGGAGTAGTGGGTAGTTTCCATACTTTCTGCGAATTCAACTTTTCCGCGTGCTACTTCCGAAGATTTGGTAGCTTTATCCCACGAGAAGTTTTCCATTCTTCCTTTTAGATATGAATTGCTCAATAGAACATCCAAAGGAATATTCACAAAATCGGGATCGCCTAGATAAAAATTCCTGTCCGCATAAGCTCTTCGTGAGGCCTCCGTAAACAACTGTACGGTTTTCGTTGTATTATGTCCGTAGGAAGCCACATCATAAGGCTCCATCATCTTGAAAATCTGATTGATCGTAACACCGCCACTGCTAGGTGGACTCATAGAAACAATACGCAGATCCTTATAATTGAAAACTATGGGTTGACGCCACTTAGCTCTGTATTTCTCTAAATCCTCTTCGGTCACAAATCCGCCCTTTGATTGAATAAAAGCGGCTAGTTTTTGGGCGACCTCCCCTTTGTAAAATCCGTCACGTCCGTTTTTGGCAATGCTTCGCATGGTATTCGCTAGCACGGGATATTTTATCATATCGCCAGCTTTGAATTCTGTGGCGAAGAAGGTACTGTCTCCATTGACTTCTATAAATTTATCACGCTGACTTGCCAATCTTTTTTCTTGATTTTCTGTAACTACAATTCCATTTTCGGCCAGCGCAATTACGGGTTCGAAAATTTCCGCTAGAGACAACTTGCCGAATTTTTCATGAACTTCAATGACTCCTGCAACAGTACCAGGAACACCAACCGCGGTTGCTCCTTTGGTGCTCATACCGGGAATTACATTCCCCAGAGAATCTAAATACATGTCTTTATGGGCGGATAAGGGAGCTTTTTCTCGATAATCTAAACCTCCAACATCGCCATCCGCTTTGCGGTAGACCATGAATCCACCACCTCCGAGATTTCCGGCAAATGGATAAGCGACTACAAGGGCCATTTCAGTAGCGACCATGGCATCAAAGGCATTACCCCCTTTTTTTATGATTTCCACGCCTATTTTAGAAGCTTCCTCGCGGGCGGAAACGACCATTGCTTTTTCAGTGACCAAGCCCGTTGGGCTGGCTGGTTGTCTTCTACAATTGATAAATAGGAGCAGGGTGAAGGAGAGTAGAATCAGTTTTTTCATTGGAAATGTTTCGATTTTATACAAATTTGAATTAGTTCTTTGGTTCGGTAAGTGCACTATATTTTTGACGTGAAAAGGCAATCAATTCGTCAAAAAAAGCGGTAAACTCTTTTTCAAATGACTCGTAATGCTCTTCTAGGTCAAGAATGGCAAAATTCATTTTTGATTTATTTTTGGTTCTGCGGTTCATGCCATTCAAAACCTTTGCAATGCCTTCCATTTTGGAATAATTATAAATCCAATTGTCTGAAATCATGTAGGGCATCATACGCTTGACACCAATTGGTAAAACGGCATAGTGATCTTCCAATAAGTCGTAAAAGTTCTCCACGAAAATATCCAAAGGGATTTCCGAGTAACGACTCCAATTCTTTGCCAAGAAATGATCGTAGAAGATATCAACGATGACACGGCTATAATGGCTATAGTTTTTATGTAGTCTTTTACTGCTTTTTTTATGAATAATATGCGCATCGGTAAAGGTGTCGATTTCGAGATGTAAAAAGACACCTTTTTGAATTCGCTCGGGCAGGTGGTCGTATTTATTACCTCGAATACTATCCGCTATGAAATTGCCAATGGTTATTTCATCATCACTAAATGACAAGTAGATGTGGGCCAAAAAATTCATATGCTAATTTTCGAAACTTGAGGTCGAATTTACAAAGAAGCGCAATAGGTTTAAAAGTGATCCGTTTATATTTGCAAAAACTTATAAAGACCTATGACATTAATCAAATCAATATCAGGCATACGAGGAACCATTGGTGGGCAGCCAGGGGATAATTTAACGCCTATCGACGCAGTGAAATTCGCTGCGGCCTATGGAATTTGGCTAAAAGGATATTCTAAAAAAGATGATTTGAAAGTCGTCATTGGTCGTGATGCCCGACTATCAGGTGAAATGATACAGAATTTGGTTGTTTCTACCCTGATCGGATTAGGAATCGACATTATCGATCTTGACCTATCGACAACCCCTACGGTAGAAATAGCAGTGCCTTTGGAAAATGCCGATGGTGGAATCATTTTAACGGCAAGTCATAACCCCAAGCAATGGAATGCATTAAAGTTATTGAATGAAAAAGGGGAGTTTTTAAATGCGGCTGAGGGTGCTTTAATTCTTGAAATTGCCGAAAAAGAAGACTTTGCATTTGCGGAAGTCGATGATTTGGGAAGTATTACTAAGAACGATTCCTATATCGACATTCATATCGATGAAGTATTGAATTTGTCTTTGGTGGATGCCGATACCATTCGCCAAGCTAAATTCAAAGTGGTGGTCGACGGTGTGAATTCCACAGGGGGAATCGCTATTCCTAAGCTTTTGAAAGAATTGGGTGTAGAAGTAGTAGAATTGTATTGTGACCCTACGGGGCACTTTCCACATAACCCCGAACCTTTGAAGGAGCACCTTTCCGATATTTGTGGTCTCGTTCTCAAAGAGAAGGCTGATTTCGGCATAGTGGTGGACCCTGATGTTGACCGTTTGGCCTTTATTAGTGATGATGGGGAAATGTTCGGCGAGGAATATACGCTAGTGGCCTGTGCCGATTATGTGTTAGGAAAGACCAAAGGCAGTTCCGTATCGAACTTGTCTTCTTCACGTGCACTTCGTGATATTACGGAGAAACATGGTGGTACCTATGAAGCTGCTGCTGTAGGAGAGGTGAATGTCGTAACCAAAATGAAAGCCAATAACGCCATCATAGGAGGTGAAGGTAATGGTGGAATCATATACCCCGAAAGTCACTACGGGCGCGATTCTTTGGTCGGAACGGCCTTGTTTTTAATGTTGATGGCCGAAAAGGGTGGAACCGTTGCTCAACTTCGTGCTAGCTATCCCTCCTATTTCATGAGTAAAAAGAAAATTCAATTGACGCCAGGATTGGATGTTGATGGTATTCTAAAAGCCATGGCCGACAAATATGCCAATGAGGATATTTCCACTATTGATGGTGTGAAAATCGATTTTGCTGAAAACTGGGCGCACCTTCGCAAATCGAATACCGAACCCATAATCCGTATTTATACGGAAGCAAAAAGTCAGCATGACGCTGATGCACTAGCTGACCGAATCATTTCAGAAATCAAGTCCATCGCAGGTTTGTAATTAAAAGTCCAATCGCAAGTATCAAGTGCAAAGTAATTCCCATGCGAGGATTATTTTTCTTACTGAACACTGAACATTAAAACAGCCCGCTAATATTTCCTTGGTCGTCGATGTCGATGTTCTCCGATGCCGGTTTTGCAGGTAGTCCGGGCATTCGCATGATATTTCCGGTAATGGGAATTAAAAACCCTGCGCCCGCGGCAATTTCGATAGTCCGTACCGTTATAATGAAGTTTTTAGGTCTGCCTAACAATTTAGGATTATCGGATAGCGATTTCTGGGTTTTGGCGATGCATACGGGTAATTTTTCCAATCCCAAATCGTGTATTGTCTTCAAATCACGCAATGCCTGACTCGTATAATCAACATATTCTGCCCCGTATATTTTGGTGGCAATGGTCTTGATTTTATCTTTTATGGGCATTTCCGAATCATACATGGGGGTAAAATCTTCGCTAGTGGCTTCCACAATTTCAACAACTTTTTGGGCTAGCTCAATTGTTCCTTTACCACCCTTTGCCCAGCCTTCGGCTAAAGCGACATGTACACCAAGCTTTTTGGCGGTTTCCATTATCAGATTGATTTCGGCATCGGTGTCCGAAATGAATCGATTAATGGCGATGACCGGTTTCACATTGAACAGTTTGATATTTTCAAGATGTTTTTCAAGATTTGGAATTCCCTTTTTTAAGGCTTCTATATTCTCTTTGGTCAATTCATCGAGTTTTGCTCCGCCATGGTATTTCAATGCTCTAATAGTTGTTGTCAAAACAACCGCCTTAGGCGATAGCCCAGCGCTTTGGCATTTGATATCGAAAAATTTTTCTGCGCCCAGGTCAAAACCGAAGCCAGCTTCGGTAACCGTATAATCGGAAAAGGTCATGCCCATTCGCGTAGCGATTACGGAATTTGTGCCTTGGGCAATATTGGCAAACGGTCCACCATGAATGATAGCCGGATTTCCTTCTATCGTCTGTACCAAATTGGGCTGAATTGCATCTTTAAGCAAAGCGGTCATTGCCCCTTCGGCTTTTAGATGACGCGCGTAGATCGGGGTTTTATCAAAAGTATATCCGACGAAAATAGTACCAAGACGCTTCTTTAAATCCGGAAGATCTTCTGCTAAACATAAAATCGCCATGATTTCCGAGGCTGCGGTAATATCGAACCCGGTTTCTCTTGGAATACCCGAACCTGTTCCTCCCAGACCAACGATAACATGACGTAATGAACGATCATTCATATCGATGACGCGTTTCCATGAAATGGTTCTCGGGTCAAGATTCAAAGAAGCGGTTTGACTTTGGATGTTGTTATCGATAATTGCCGAAAGCAAATTGTGGGCCTTTTCAATGGCCGCAAAATCACCCGTAAAATGAAGGTTAATATCTTCCATGGGAAGCACCTGTGAATAACCTCCCCCTGTTGCGCCACCCTTGATACCGAATACTGGGCCTAAAGAAGGTTCGCGTAGTACCACTGTAGCCTTTTTACCCAAACGATTCAAACCTTCGGTCAATCCGATGGAGATGGTCGTTTTGCCCTCTCCAGCTGGTGTAGGTGATATAGCGGAAACGAGAATAAGGTTTGATTCCTTTACTTTGGAAAGATCAATGAACTTCAAGGGAATCTTAGCCTTATACCTTCCATAGGGTTCAATACAATCCTCAGGTAATCCTAGTTTACTTGCAATTTGCGAAATAGGTTGAAGTTCAATTTTACGTGCAATGTCGATGTCCGTCATGGTGGTAGGTGTGCAATGATGTTTTTAATAGGGGTTCAATTCAGTTAATTTTTTTTTCGTTTAGGTAAGCCTCGCGAACCATCTTCGCTGTTTGATGTTGCCCTTCATGATGCCATCCTGGAGGCATCACGATATACTTCAATTTATTTAATATCCCCGGGGCTTGGACTACATCTTTGATAAGGGCTATAAGCTCTCCGAAGTACACATCCCAAAAATTCCCGGAATCCATTTTCCGTGTGATGCCATATTCTATTTGAACATCCGCATCTTCATCTTGATAGGTCTTGAAAACCTTATCCCAAATATTCAAGAGATTGCAAAAATTGGTATCCATATACAAGGGGTTTCTAGCATGATGTACGCGATGATGCGAGGGCGTCAAAATCATCTTGTTCAAGAAGCCTAGTCGCCCGTCTTTTAGAAGGTTTTCACCGATATGAATGAACGCACCATACGTACCATCGATGAACATAATCAAAAACAACAATTCTGGGGAAAGGCCTAAAAGAAGACATACCGTAGTGCGAATGGTATCTGCATATGGAGCTTCGAGAAAGAAATGGGCATGCGAAACAGAGAGATTCATGTCTTCAGGAGCATGATGGGTGGAGTGCAGGCACCAGAAAAGGCGCACTTTATGCCCCCAATAATGATACAGAAAATGTCCGAACTCCCAAACGATATACCCATAAATCAACCAATACCAAGTAATGTTCGCCTGAAATAACGCTATGGGTTGCAAAACTCCTATGAGAAAAGTTACCATCGCAATGGCGATAAACCTGCCCACGATACGATTAAAGAGGTAAATCAAAAAGTTTACTTTGTAAACCTTTGCTTGTGGCTTTTTGTAAACCAGGCCTAGAATAAGTTCCAATAGCAATAGTAAAGGAATAATGGGATAAATCAAGGAAACAATGCCGTCATAGGTCTTAAAAGCACTGTAATCTCCCTCCTTAAATATTTCCCAGGCACTAGTGATGCCTAAGAACCCAACGAGCTCATTATAAAGTGTTTCAAGTATTTCCATATGTTTTAGTTTGGTTTTTGTTCCCTAAAACTACTGAAAAACCTACAGTAGGTAAACTGTGAAGGGTTTCTAAGCCTTGGATAGGTCTAGAAATTCAGGTGGAACTTTATCGCGATGCTTCCACCTTTTATGGCTCCACAAGTAATGTTCAGGGCGTTCTTTGATTTGTTGCTCGGTCAATTCAATGAATTTTTTAGTGATTTCATTGGGCTCCGTGTTCCTCGCTGATACCGTAATCGGAATAAACTCCGCTTGATAATACCCGCGCTTCACTTTGGAAACTTTCAAAAAGACCACAGCAAGGTCTAGTTTTCTTGCCAAAACCTCAGTTCCGTTGTAAATAGGTACCGTTACGCCCATAAAGGTATCCCAATAATGGGCATGTACCACCATGGGAGACTGGTCACTGACCATTCCATAAATGGATTTCACTCCTTTTTTTTCATTCCTAATTACGGTTTTAACCGTTTCATGAGTAGTAATCATCTCGGTATTCCACTTCGAACGAAAGTCCTTTACCATCTTGTCAAAGTATTTGTTCGCTACTTTTTGATATACGGCATATCCTTTACTCTGTACATAGAGGTTCAGGCTTACATTCCATTCCCAATTTGCATAGTGCGAGCAGGGAACTAAAATACTCTTCTCCTTCTCGATTTCTTGAATGAGTTCTACATTGACAATGTGGTATCTTTTCTTGATATCCGCTTTGGATAGATTCATGGTTTTGACCATTTCTAAAAATAGGTCACACATGTGCTTGAAAAAATCTTTTTGAATGCGGTGTATTTCTTTGGTGCTTTTTTCAGGAAACACCAACTCGAGGTTTTCACGCACCACTTTTCTTCGATATCCTATAACATGGTACACCAAGAAAAAAACGAAATCGGAAAATAAATAGAACAACCGATACGGAAGAATGGAAATCAACCACAAAAATGGGTAAACAAGTATAAAAACAAGTAGCTGCATGAAAATGGTATCGTGCAAATATAGTTATATTTGAATCCAAATTCGATGTGCTTATGTACGGTATTCACTATGCTACTTTGGCCATAATGGCCGCAAATGTTCTGGTTTCTTTGAAAGGCTTTAACGATATGTCATTTTTTGAACGATATAAGTTCGGAGTGGGGGCCATTAATGCCGGACAAAAAGAACGAATGCTTAGCTCTGGCTTTTTACATGTTGATATGGCCCATCTTTTTTTCAACATGTTCACCCTCTATTTTTTTGCGGATGTAGTTATTACGTGGTTTGGACCGACCAAGTTCGTTGGAATTTATTTTATCAGTTTGTTGGCTGGTAGTCTGTTGGCGCTATTCTTTCACAAAAATGAACCTCACTATAGTGCTGTGGGCGCTAGTGGGGCGGTTACCGGTATTCTGTACGCCGCTATTCTCTTACAGCCTGACATGCGCCTAGGGTTACTATTTATACCCATACCTGTTCCGGCATATGTGGTAGGTATCGGATATTTGTTGTATTCCATCTATGGCATGAAAAAGCGTTTGGGCAATATTGGCCATACCGCTCACTTCGGGGGCGCTATTGGAGGCTATATTACGGTGCTCATATTCAAACCTGACCTTTTGGTTACCGACACTATTATGGTTATCCTTTTGGCCGTGCCCATTGTCATACTTTTTGTCATGGAAAAATTGGGCAAGATATAGGCCTCACCTTTAATAAAATGCAGGAATGACTTCATTTCACCTAAAAGTATGTAGTTCGTCGAAAATAGTGTAGGAAAATATACACTTTTTATAATTTAGCCGTTACGTTAGAGCCCAAATCTAATATAAGAAAACCTACTTAT
The DNA here is from genome assembly GCA_029287355.1 of Maribacter sp. Taxonomy (GTDB): domain Bacteria; phylum Bacteroidota; class Bacteroidia; order Flavobacteriales; family Flavobacteriaceae; genus Maribacter_C. The sequence continues at coordinate 8,361 of JARFRH010000296.1, forward strand.
AATGAAAAAAGTATCCCTAGGGGCCATTCTGGCCCTGATTTTTGTAGCTTCATGTAGTGATGAAACTACCGTTTACAAAGACCAATTACAAGATGATATTTCACTCGAAGAAAATGCAGCCAAATTGGAAGGCAGCATTTCATTTGATAATGCCGGAGTGCTCGATATTTTTGAAGAGGATGCGCTATCGGGAAAATCTTCGAAGGCCGACGAGCAAGCAGGTGATTACCCCTTAACACTTGTTACGCAGATTTCGGCTCCATCTTATTCGGGAGCGACAAATTTAGGAGCAACCCACATTGATATGGATGGCGATTATGCCTATGTGTCGTATAACACGGTTGAGGATGGTTATGCCGGAGCTATCGATATTATTAATGTTAGTGATCCAAATAATCCTACGGTAACCGGAAGGTTATATTACTCCAATGCGGATATTAATTCGATTGCATACGACAATGGCAATGTATATGCCGTTGGTGGTTTTGATTCAGAGAAAAGCACAAGGTCTGATAGTAATTCATTCGTTGCCAAAATCCAGGTTAGTGGCGGTATATTTAATCTAGGGGCCGGAATTGAATACGGCTTTCAAGAAGGTTTCAATGCAACAGATGTTAAGGTTTCAGGCAATAAGGTGCTCGTTACCAGTGGTGGAGATGGTTTCTTGACTGCTTATGACAAGAATACTTTAGAAACTCTTGATGATATCCCTTTTGCAGATTTGCGATCTGTTTCCGTTCAAGATGATAAAATTGCCGTGCTTGATGCAAGTTCAGGCGTTAAGATTCTGAATAGTGATTTTGGGGTAACCAAAGAAATCAACATCAGTTCTGATTTTGGCAACTTCTCTAAACGCACTTTGGACTATACAAACGACATGATCGTTGTTTCCGAAGGTTCGAAAGGAGCAGGTATATACGATGCCAATTCAGGGAACCTAATAGAGTATTTGCCCATATTGATCAACCCTGATGGTGTCGCCTTGGAAGATGTTGTCACGAATGCGGTTGCTTTTAATGATGGTATCATATTAATGGCCAATGGTGGAGCTGGATTGTGCCTTTCCGAAGAACAAGGAAACAACCCTGATTTGGTCGGCATTATCGAATTGAACGGTTCCATCAATTATGTAGCCTCTAAAGGGGATTATATTTTTGCCGCTGCGGGTAAAAACGGGGTACAGGTCATTAAATTAAACAGACCGAGCACGAGCCTTGTTGAGGAATGTGCTTCTAGTCCATTGTATGAAGGAAGTTCAACGCTTACAGTAAATGCCGGTCAAGACTTGGCCTATCGTGGTTCTAAACGATTCAAGAGTATTGATACTAGTGGTGAATTACTTCTTTGTGGTAGTTGGACCGTTAAAAATGATGTGGAGGTTAATGCCGACGCACTATTCGAGATGAACGGTAACCTTGTGGTGGGCCGAAATAATAATAGAAAAGATATCACCGTGAAGAGTGGTGCCACTTTACGAATAGAAGGAGACCTTATTATTTATGGTGACCTAGTTCTTAATGATGGGGCTACCATAGAGTTTTTAGGAAATACCTC
>JARFRH010000301.1 GCA_029287355.1 Maribacter sp.
CACTCACTTCTAAAGTCTCATGTACAATTTTTCGGTCAGAGAACCTGGCCTTACTCTTCCAAAAAAGACGATAGTTTTTATCAGTTTGCCAACCACTATAGCGAAGTACTTCATTTTTGAACATAAACTTTCTGTAGAACCAAAAGGCTGAAAAGTCAGTGTTGCTTTCCACGGTCGTCGTGATTTCAGATTTGAGTTTCGTAGAAACTACTTCGTCGGCATCTAAGAAAAGCACCCAATCATTGGTAGCTTGTTCCAAGGCAAAAGATTTTTGTGAAGTGAAGTTCGCAAAAGGATGTTGTAGCACGCTGACCTTTGGGTGGGCCTGTAAATATTGGTACGTACCATCCGTGCTGTAAGAATCGACCACAATGATTTCATCTGCAAATTCAACGGATTCGATACACTTTTCAATGTATCCTATTTCGTTAAAAGCAATCACCACAGCCGAAATTTTCACTTTGGGGTCATTCATAACAATCATCAAAAGATAGTGGGGGAGTACAAAGCTATAACTTAAATGATGAAATAGGAGCTAGTATGAGCAAAATTTCCCACAAACTAATCAGCTGATAAAGAATGATGTATGTAGTTGCGATTTTCGGAACAAACAGGGATGAATTTTGAATAATTAATTTCCTTGTTGTGGTGCTGTATTGAGGCTAGGCACTTTTTGTTCTTGTTCTAAACGTCTTAATTCCAAATATCTTTCCCAATCGCCAAGTGCATTCAAATAGCATACCGTGATACCTTTCATTCCGTCAAGCACGCCAAGACGTATGAGGTAATTGTACAAGAATCTGTAGGTAGGTTTGAAAAGTAATAAACCTAAACTAAATCTCTTGTTCTGTACGACGGCCTCTTTGGCTTTAAGTCGACCATAACAAAGCATTTTACCTTTATAGTTATTGAAATTACGGTAGCAGTAATGTATAAGTTTTTCTTTAAGTATGCCAGAAGTTCCGTTCACCTCCAAGGTTTCATGTACTATTCTTTTTTCCGAGAATTTTACCTTGCTTTTTCTGAAAAGCCGATAATTTTTATCGGTTTGCCAACCGCTGAAACGAAGCCTCCTTTCTTGAAACATGAATTTTCTGCGAAACCAATAAGCGACATGCTCCTTTGGTCCATTTACCGTAGCGATGATTTCGCTTTGTAATTGAGGTGTAACCACTTCGTCGGCATCAACAAAAATAACCCAATCATTCGAGGCTTGTTCAAGGGTATATGCCTTTTGAGCCGTATAGTTTTTGAATGGATGTTGAATTACCTTTACCTTCGGATGTGCCAAGAGATACGCATAGGTACCATCAGTACTATATGAATCGACCACAATAATTTCATCTGCGAAATCGACTGATTTTATACAGTTTTCAATATATCCAATTTCGTTATAAGTGATAACGAGGGCTGATATTTTTTGCTTTTGAAGCACCATAAATACTATTCTGTAGGTTACTTGTCATAGCGTGGTCTTCTTTACTAACTGTAAAAAAAGCAAAAAATTATATTTCGATGCGGAATTTTCCTTCAATTTTAAACCGCTACGTCGTATTCACGCAATGCATCGTTTAGGGAGGTCTTTTTATTGGTGCTTTCCTTTCGGGTACCAATGATGAGCGCACAAGGCACTTGAAAATCCCCAGCGGGGAATGTCTTGGTATAACTCCCTGGTATAACAACTGAACAGGCAGGAACCCTACCTTTCATTTCGATGGGTTCATTTCCAGTGACATCGATAATTTTTGTAGATGCGGTGAGGACTACATTAGCTCCTAAAACAGCTTCTTTTTCTACCCGAACGCCTTCTACCACAATACATCTAGAGCCAATAAAGGCATTGTCCTCAATGATAACAGGCGCTGCTTGTAATGGTTCTAAAACACCTCCGATGCCAACGCCTCCACTTAAATGCACATTCTTGCCTATCTGGGCACAACTACCTACCGTTGCCCAAGTGTCGACCATGGTACCTTCATCAACATAGGCCCCAATATTTACATAACTGGGCATTAAGATGGTCCCTTTCGAAATATATGCGCCGTGTCGTGCTACGGCATGAGGTACGACTCTGATACCTTTTTTGGCATACCCTTTTTTGAGCGGAATCTTATCATGATATTCAAAAATACCGGCTTCTAAAGTTTCCATTTTTTGAATAGGGAAGTAGAGTACGACTCCTTTTTTTACCCATTCATTGATTTGCCAGCCATTTTCGGTCGGTTCAGCGCAGCGAAGTTTGCCATCATCCAATAAATTTATGACCTCCCTAATAGCATTTTGTGTTTTATTTTCTTTGAGAAGCACTCTGTTTTCCCAGGCATTTTCTATGATAGTACGTAGTTCAGTCATCTTGTTTTCTAAAATTTTGACAAATATAAGCGGAGCTTTAGGAATTGCACGCTTAATTTTAAAGGTGTAACAAATTATGGCTATTTTTGCAAAAAAAATTGATTTGGGACGCGTTGTTGCTTTGGATTATGGGAAAAAGAGGACCGGAGTCGCCGTTACCGATCCCTTACAGCTCATTGCATCAGGTCTCACGACCGTTGCTACACATGAATTGCTTGAATTTTTGAAAAAGTATATTGAAGAAGAAGATGTCGATTGCTTTGTTGTTGGTGAACCCAAGCAAATGAACAATACCCCTTCTGAGGCCGAAATGTTCATAGCGCCGTTCTTGAAACGTTTGAGAAAAATCTTTCCTCATGTTCCTATTGAAAGACAAGACGAACGATTTACTTCTAAAATGGCATTTCAATCCATGATAGATGGTGGGCTGAAGAAAAAGCAAAGGAGAGATAAGAGCTTAATAGATGAAATCAGTGCAACGATCATATTGCAGGCATTTTTAAACAGAAAGTAAAATGACATTACCCATTGTAGCATATGGAGATCCGGTTTTGCGAAAAGTAGGAAAGGAAATCGATGCTGATTACCCAAATTTAAAGAAATTGATAGCCAATATGTGGGAGACTATGTATTTGGCAAATGGGGTTGGGCTTGCCGCTCCGCAGGTTAATGTGCCAATCCGACTATTTTTGGTGGATACTACCCCGTTCGCAGATGATGAAGAACTGTCTGAGGAAGAACAAAAATCGCTAGATGGCTTTAAAAAAGTATTTATCAATGCTTTTGTTGATCAAGAAATAGGTGAAGAATGGACCTTTAATGAAGGCTGTTTGAGTATCCCTGATATTCGCGAAGATGTCAAACGTAAGGATACGATTACCATCAGCTATTTAGACGAAAATTTCGAAAATAAAAAAGAAACCTATAACGGCATATTGGCCCGCGTAATTCAGCATGAATATGATCATATAGAAGGGATTTTGTTCACGGACAAATTATCACCTTTGAAAAAACGTCTTTTAAAAGGGCGATTGGCCAATATATCGAAAGGTAAAATTAAGGTCGATTACCGAATGCGATTCCCTGAAATGAAAAAAGGGCGTTAAATAGATGCAGCAATTGAACTTAATGTTTCATATTTGCCACTTAGAATTTTGAAAATAGATGAGTTTAGATAAAATTTTATCCATAGGGGGGAAACCCGGACTGTTCAAATTGATAACCCAAACCAGAAGTGGATTCGTGGCAGAATCACTTCTTGATGGAAAAAAAATAACGGTTGGCCTAAGAAGTAATGTCAGCATACTTTCTGAAATCGCTATCTATACATTGGAAGCAGAACTTCCTTTGCGAGAAGTTTTCCAAAAAATACAGGTAAAAGAAAAGGGAGGCAAGACATCTATTCAGCATAAATCCGAGAAAATAAAATTGGAAGAATACTTCTTTGAAATTCTCCCCGATTACGACGAAGATCGTGTTTATGGCAGTGACATCAAAAAGGTCATTCAATGGTACAATCTTCTTCATGAAAACGGAATTACGGATTTTTCTAATGATGATGAAGATGCATCTTCGGAAGAAGAATAAAAATTGATGTTAAAAAAGCCAAGTCTCAACCATGTTGAGGCTTTTTTTATGGTCCATAAGTAAAACAATGGTTATATTTAAATGCTAATTACAAACTAACATTTTGATGCAACAAATTCTAGTTAGTAGGCTCGCACTTTGCCTGGCCCTACTGATTTTCACCCCGGCCTTCGCACAAAAAGGAATAGATTCCACTAAAAAAGAAACGAAAGAACTTCCCTTAGAACCAGAACGAAAGATAGCCTTCACGACCGATACGGGTACGTGGATTTCCCTTGATGTAAGTCCAGATGGCAAAACAATCGTTTTCGATTTAATGGGCGATATCTATTCGATGCCCATAAGCGGGGGTAGGGCGACGGCAATCACATCTGGAATTCAGTATGATGTGCATCCAAGATATAGTCCAGATGGCAAATCGCTGGTATTTATTTCGGATAAAAGTGGCTCTGATAATATTTGGACCTTGGATTTGGAAACCCGAAAGGACAAACAAGTTACCAAGGACAAAAAACATAATTTCTTTTCAGCAGAATGGACACCTGATGGAGAGTATCTGGTTGGTGTAAAAGGACGTCGAAACATCAAACCCCATATTTATCATAAAGATGGTGGCTCAGGAAGCCAATTGGTTAGTGAGCCTAAAGAGATAAAGCTTATTGATCCGGCATTCAGCGCGGATGGCAAGTTGATTTATTTCTCACAAAGAAAAAATTCATGGAATTATAATGCTCAGCTCCCTCAATATCAAATTGGCACCTACGATATGGAAGATGGAGATATGGCCGTGATAACTTCGCGCTATGGATCGGCATTCACACCTACCTTATCAAGCGATGGAAATTGGATGGTTTATGGTACGCGTTTCGAAGATGAAACCGGATTGGTGTTGCGCAATTTAAAAACCGGAAAAGAGCGTTGGTTGGCCTATCCTGTGCAACGTGATGAGCAAGAATCCATTGCGCCCCTGGGTGTATTGCCAGCAATGTCTTTTACTCCTGACAGCAAAAATCTAATTGTCTCTTACGGCGGTAAAATATATTCTATTTCCGTTGAGTTAAATCTTGCTAGCGAAATTAAGTTCACTGCGGATATAAAGCTCGAATTAGGGCCCCAATTGGAATTCAAGTATCCAATTGAAGACACCAAAGAAGCTTTGGTTACCCAGATTCGTGATGCTAAACCCTCTCCTGATGGAACACAATTAGCTTTTACGGGCCTGAATCGCTTGTATATTATGGATTTGCCAAACGGTACGCCTAAACGGTTAACCGAAAATGATTTTACCGAGGCACAGCCCACATGGTCGCCTGATGGCACATATATAGTCTTTACGACATGGAAACAAGGTGGGGGTCATCTCTACAGGGTCAATGTTGAAGGAAGACCTAAACTACTACAGTTGACTAAAGAAGCTGGCATTTACACCAACCCGGCTTGGTCGTATCAAAGTGATCGAATCGCTTTTCATCGCGGGGCCGCACAAACTTATGATGACGCCATCGGTCCTTTTTCAAGAGGAGCTCAAGTCGACTTGGTTTGGATCGCTTCAAATGGAGGCCCTATTCAGTTTATCGATAAATCAAAAGGAAGGCAAATGCCTCATTTTACAAAGTTCGACAATCGCGTTTATTTGAGTAGCAATGAAAAAGGCCTGCTCTCTATACGATGGGATGGAACAGATGAAAAAGTACATTTGAAGCTTACAGGAATTGAGACCTATGGTTCACAAGATGTTTTTGGTGAAGACCATGATGGTAATAATTTCCATGCAGCTTTGCCTGCCGCTGAAGAGGGTTGGACCGATATTAAAAAAGCCTCCAAGCCAACCGAGATTCATACTTCCCCAGATGGAAAGACCGCTTTGGCGCTGATTAATAATGATATCTTCACCGTTACGATTCCGAAGTATGGAAAGACACCAAGTGTTTCTTTGGCCAAAGTTGATAATGCGGCATTTCCTGCCCTGAAGTTAACTGTTTTGGGAGGAGAATTTCCAGTTTGGGCTTCCGATAGCAAGATGGTACACTGGTCTTTGGGTGCCAGTCACTTTAAATACAATTTGATAGATGGAAGAGCATTCAAGGATAGTCTGGACTTGGCCAAAAAGAAGGAAAAGGAACTAAAGGCCAAGGAAAAGAAAACCGATACTACCGATGTGGATGAGGAGGGTGAAAAAGATAAGAAGGAACCCAAATTCTTAGCCAAGGAATTCAAAATAAAAGTTTCCTATACGAAGGATATTCCACAAGGTACAGTTTTGTTGAAAGGGGGTCGTATCATCACTATGAAAGGAGATGAGGTTATCGAAAACGGGGATATACTCATCACGAACAACCGGATTACCTCAATTGGTACCTCAGGAAGTTTGGACCTTCCTGAAAATACAACTACGATTGATGTTACCGGCAAGACGCTTACCCCAGGTTTTATTGATACCCACGCACATATGTGGCCGAATTGGGGCGTGCACAAAAATCAGGTGTGGATATACTCCGCAAATCTTGCGTACGGAGTGACAACGACACGGGATCCCCAAACAGCTACCACTGATGTGTTGACTTATGCCGACATGGTCGAAGCGGGAATGCTTCATGGGCCTCGAGTATATAGTACAGGACCCGGAGTAGGCTTTTGGAAGTATCAAATAGAGAGTTTAGATCACGCTAAAGATGTTTTAAAACAATATAGTGAGTACTACAATACCAAGAGTATTAAAATGTATTTAGTAGGTAATCGCCAGCAACGTCAATGGGTGATTATGGCGGCCAAAGAATTAAAGTTGATGCCGACCACCGAAGGTGGATTGGATTTTAAATTGAACATGACCCAAATGCTAGATGGGTATCCTGGGCATGAACATTCACTTCCGATTTATCCCATTTATAATGATGTAGTGAAAACTATCGCAGATTCCAAAATGGCGGTCACCCCGACACTATTAGTCTCTTATGGAGGCCCATGGGCGGAGAATTACTACTATTCAAGAGAAAACGTATGGGGAGATAAAAAACTGCAGTATTTTACGCCATACCAAGAACTGGCCCAGAAATCAAGAAGAAGACCAGGTTGGTTTATGGATGAGGAACATGTCTTTAAAAAGCACGCGGAATTTATGAAAGACCTTGTCGAAGCGGGTGGACTTGCTGGGGTTGGTAGTCATGGACAGCTGCAAGGCCTTGGTTTTCATTGGGAGCTTTGGTCCGTCGCCAGTGGGGGAATGAAAAATTCGGATGCCCTAAAGGTGGCTACCATATTGGGTGCAAAAGCCTTAGGTCTGGATGGCGACCTAGGCAGTTTGGAAAAAGGGAAACTGGCCGATATATTGATTATGGATGAAAATCCTCTCGAGAATATACGGAACTCCAATACCCTAACCCATGTGATTAAAAATGGAAAAGTCTATGATGCCAATACTTTAGATGAAGTATGGCCAGAAGAGAAGAAAGCGGAAACCTTTAATTGGCAAACGAAGAAACCAGATGGCTTGCCTGGGATAAAGAAATGATGAATAAAAAAGAGCCGTTAATCGGCTCTTTTTATTGTAATTATACTATTCGCGCTTAAACTTTCCAACCTTCTCGGTAGGTGCGGCCCACAAATTGATTTGCTTCCTCAAGATTGGTGATTCTGGTATTTTCACCATCCCATAAGAGTTTTTTACGGGCAAAGAACTCCATTTTACCTTCGGAATTTTCACGGCGAAGCATATAACTTCTAATCGCCAGATTCCCCATTAGAACCGTTTCGGTCATCGGTCCGGCGTAATCGAATGATGAGGTCAACCCCAAATGTTCTTCACTCCCGAACCCTGCTTTACAAGCATCTACCCACTTGCGTTGGTGTCCGTATTCCGGTTCTTCGTTTTCTTCTACTTCGGGCCCAAAATCAGTAGTACCATCGTTTAAATATAATTTTGGCATCAGGGGAGAACTATCATTGATGTTTGTTGAAATAATCCCTTTTTCTCCTATAATTAGTACGCCGTTGGCACTGTCTTTTCCACCGATATCGCTATTAGCGGGAATGATGTCTGGGTGTGATGGGCGTATGCCCCCGTCACTCCAAGTCATCTCTATAGGTGTTTTTGTTTTTTCCGTAGCATCAAAATTTAAAGTGATAAAGGAAGAAGCTGGGCAACCTTCAGGGTGATAGTCGGCCGTCCACATTTGAGAAAATACGGATCCCACACTACATTCTGCAGCCGTAGGATATTTTAACCCTAGTGTTCTGAAAGGGATATCAATCAGGTGGCAACCTACATCTCCCAAAGCTCCGGTTCCATATTCCCACCAACCTCTCCAATTGAAGGGATGCAGGTTTGGGGTGAAGGGCTTGGACTCGGCAGGTCCTAGCCAAAGATCCCAATAAAGATCTTTTGGTTTCAGGCTCTCATCTGGGGCCGGCATTTGACCACCTTGCGGCCAAACAGGTCTGTTGGTCCAGACTTGTACCTTTGAGATTGCTCCGATAGCATCGGAATCGATCCATTTTTGAACCATATTTAAAAGAGGATTGGAGCCCCCTTGGTTTCCCATTTGGGTTACGATCTTTTTCTCACGGGCCATTTCCGTCAGCAATCGCGCTTCACGAATATTATGGGTCATGGGTTTTTGAACGTACACGTGAATACCTCGTTCCATCGCATAGGCCGCCGCAGGGCCATGTATGTGGTCTGGCGTAGAAATGGTAACTGCATCAATGCTCTTTTCTTTATCGAGCATTATACGATAATCATTATACAGTTTTGCTTTTGGAAAATTTTCAACAGAACGTTTTGCTGACCCCGAAAAATCAACATCACAAAGCGCTCTTACCTTATCACGACCATTTACAGAGGCATTTTTGATATCACTTGATCCTTTTCCTCCCGCACCAATGGCAGCTAAATTCAAACGATCGCTAGGGGCTAAATAACCTACACCTCCCAGCACATGTCTCGGAACGATGAATATGGAAGAAGCAATTGCGCCTTTTTTGATAAATGATCTTCTCGAAGTACCTGGTTTTTTTTGGTTCATACCCTTCATAAACAGTATTGTTTTAATTAGTTACAGAAAGAACTAAAGTTAATGAAAAATATAGGATTTAAATGAGGTGATTTGTGATGATAGAAACAATGGAGTGGAGGTAGGGTACAAAAAAGTGGGTAATGAACGACCCACTATCCAATTTCGAGACTTGAAGTATCTATTTGCTTACTTCACTAGCCTTTCTTGCCCATTTCACCAATTCGTCTTGATAATCGAATATTTGAGCAGGAACTTCATAATAGGGCATTCTACTAAGTTTGACCGATCCTTATAGTTCAAAATCGGCTTTGTTTGTTTCGTCCACTTTGAAAAAGTAGTTGCCTCTTGAATCTACTATACCGAACATTTTACCTTCATGGAATACGCCAGTTCCGCCAAACATTCTTTTCATACCAACATCTTCAATAGCACCCAATTTTTGGGCCAATAATTCGGCGGATAAAATAGCTTCTTGATTTTGTTTAGCACCTTTTACGCGCATACTATTTTCATTTGGATGTCTCCAGGATAAATCCGGCCACATCTTTTTTGAATTTTACCATGGAGGGCTGGTGGGTATACATCATATGGCCGGCTTCATAATATTCCATACTGATGTTATCCTTGATTTCTTTTTTGAGTCCCAAATGATTTATTGAATACTCCACCCCGTAAAAAACGGTAGCAATGTCATATATACCATTCAATATCAAGACTTTCATATTGGGGTCACGCGAAAGCGCTTCTGCCATATCGATGCCGCTATTGATGGCAGCCTGTGTTCCCCAGCGAATGTTTCCTTCATGTTCCCAATCCCATTTAAATCCTTCCCGACGACCTGCAGTAATGGAGTAGGTGGTTTTTTTATTGACTTTAAGCGATCCGTAGAAATAATCTAAAAACCCGGTGATATAGGCCGGGGAGATGGCCGCACTCTGAGGGTCATGACTTCCGTCCTGTGATAGCAAATCTTGGTTGATTCCAGTAAAACGGGAATCCAATCGACCAACGATTTCGCCCTCATCTCGACCAAATTCAGCAAAGAATTCACTGGCGGTAACCCTTAAATCGGCTTTTATCCAATACTCGGAATCCGTTCCTGTATAGTTGGCCAATTTTTCGGCCACCGCTTTTTTATCGGCATCCGAAAGTTGGTCCCCTTTGAAAAGGGCAGGTACATATTCATTTTCAGTAAAACTTCTTACCTCATCTAAAAAAGAGTAGACATCCTCTGGTTTGTTTGTGACCTTATCATGGTACCAGGCCGTAGCCGCATAGGTGGGAAAATGTGAGATGTAGGGCATGTCATCCCCCGGAGGAAAAACCAAGGTTCGCAAGTCAAAAACTGCCGAAACCATAATCACCCCGTTCATTGCTATGCCTTGGCTCAATAGTGTATTCATTAAACCGGCATTTCTGAAAGTTCCGTAACTTTCACCCAATAAATACTTCGGACTGTTCATACGGTTCGAAGCAATCAAAAATTGGGTAATAAATAAGGATAGGCTTCGAATGTCTTGATCTACTCCCCAAAAGTCTTTGAATTTCGCTTTTCCTACGGGCACACTTAGGCCAGTTCCTACTGGATCGATCATCACTAAATCAGCCACATCTAGAATGGAAAAGTTATTGTTGACCAATTTATAGGGAGCTGCAGGGGTGGATACAGGATCATTAACCACAATTCTTTTCGGACCTAGAATGCCCATATGCAGCCAAAATGATGATGAACCTGGTCCCCCATTAAAGGCAAATACAATCGGGCGCCTATTGTTTCTGGTTTTAGAATCTTTGCTATAGTAAGTGTGGCCCATTAACGCAATGGGCTTATTATTTTCATCCCGTACTTGAAAGGTTCCTGCTTTGGCGGTTAAATAGATGGTCTTTCCATCAATATTAACACTTTGCATGGTCGTGGCAACTTCAGCTTTCGGAATGGTGTCATTGTTCGTTTGACTATAACCGATACATACGATTAGTAGTGCAAAAGGAAGTAGTAGTGTTCTCATTGTGGTTGGTTTAGAATTCAAATTATTTTCGTTGTGCCTTGATATACACATCAATAGTATCAGGTCTGCCATTTACAAAATGTAAGGCCGTCAATCCATCGTCGGTTTGGTCAATAACTGCAGGTATGGAATTCGTGGTCAAAAACCATCCTGGTGGCAAAATCACCACGTTGCGATTTCTCCCGAAACTTCTATCCCAGACCAATTCGTCTTCATTAAGTACATATCGATTGGGATCTGTATAGGTTTCTGCAATACGCAGGCGTTTGGTTTCTCCTTCTTTTAAAGGATCATACCAAATAGCGATAACTTCAGACTCGGAGGTAATGGGACTACTGATATCAATTCCCTTTTCCGTGATTTTCTCCCCCTTCAGGGTTTCAACTTTTAGTGCTTCGCCAGTATCCAATAAAACGGCCGAAGGGTCAGAAGCTTTACTACCTGCACGTACAATATTGAGGTAACGGTCCATTCCCGTTCGTGTTTCGGTATAGTCATGAAAGAGTTTGAAGGAATGTGTTTCAGGTTGTTGTAAGAAGTATACGATTTCTCGATTTTGAAAGGCACGTTCATCGAATTCCCATCCTAAGCGAACCTTTGATTTGTTTCGTCCACTTCCGGTATTGTCAAAGGTGTAACCATTCGAAGCAGGTTTTTTAATCGTAACGGTTGAAGTAAGAGGAGTCGCTTTGATTTCTAGTGGTATCACCTGTGGCCCATCATTCATGAAACTCAATTTAATTTGCCCTTCTGAAGTCAATTGCACCTGTGAAGGGTAGTTGCAATGCGTCACTTCATAACCTTGAGGTAGTAC
>JARFRH010000038.1 GCA_029287355.1 Maribacter sp.
ATGGTATCTATAGTGGGTTCATCAAAACCAGTGGTCAAAATACTCACCGAACTCAAAATAGCGTTTGGTGTTTCTTTGAACCAATTTAGAATCTGCTTTCGTTGCTTCTTCGTTGCCGTATTATCAAGATGCATGACCGGTAATCCGGCTGCATTGAAGGTATGGTACACATTGATAGAGGTATTGATGCCGTTGTTGAAAATCAAGGTTTTCTTGCCCTTAGAATGTTTTTCATAGGCCTTAAGCAGTTTTTCAAGCATGAGCGGACTGGAATAGAGGTCCTCTGATGATTTCACTGTATAATCCCCATTAGAACCCACTTCAAGCGAAGTCAAGGCCATATCATATTGAAAAACTTCCGCCTTGGCCAAGAAGTCATTATCAATAAGCGCCTCAATGGTTTCCCCCACAATTAACTCATTGTAATTGTCTTTCATCGGAAGCTCTTTGTTTGAGCTTAAGGGAGTTGCCGTAACGCCAAGAATGAACGACTTTTCGAAAAATTTGAAGAGTTTGGTGAACGAGTTATAATGCGCTTCATCAATAATGACCAAACCCACATCGGAAATATCAAGTTTTTCATCGTTCAAGCGATTGTTTAGGGTTTCGACCATGGCTACATAACAGCTATAATCATCCTGATCATCCAAATCCGCTTTACTATCCACTACTTTATTGGTAACACCGAAGCCAGTAAGCATCTCGGATGTTTGGCGACAAAGTTCCACACGGTGGGTCATTACCAATACTTTCTTATTATGGTTTTTCAAATATTGACGCACCATCTCCGAGAAAATCACCGTTTTTCCCCCACCAGTAGGTAGCTGATACAACAAGTGATAATCGTCGGGTGCCGTATCGAATTTTTCAAAAATTCTTTGAATGGCCCCCTGTTGGTAGCTGTAAAGTTCTTTTTCCGTTTTTTGTACTTGCAATCCTATTTCGATATCCGTTATCATGGCCTTTTCTTTTGCGCATGCAAAAATAACCCTTTATGGGGTTTATCGAAGTATTTATGGTCAAACAGTTGAAGTACTCGATTGGATGCCAGTAAAAGATCTAAAAGATATTTATCGCTCTAATTTCTATTGGTTTGCGCTATTTATCGGAGTTAATACGATTTTTCGAAATTCTACTTCTGCACCTTCTGCCTGGAGGGCAATTTGACCTTTGCTCACCGTTGCATTATAGCCATAGTTGACCAAATCGCCATTCACCCATACTTTTATAGTATTCTTCAAGCATTCGATGGTCATGGAGTTCCATTGCCCAAGTGGTTTTTCTGAACCATCGGTCAAGTTCATAATTCTTCGCTTTTTTCCTTCGGTAATGCCCCATTCCGCTTTTGGACCTCGGCGCTCCTCCATATTATCCGTAGTGATATCGGCAACGATACACCAAAAGTCCCCTGCATTTTCATGCATCATTTGAACTTCAATGGACTTGGGAAACATCTTGTATAGTGACCTTGGGGTAGAAGCGAAAACCAGAACACCGCAATTGCCGGGCTCACCGGCAAACCGATATTCCACCTCTAATCGGAAGTTCTCATATTCCTTATCGGTGATCACATGACCCTGTGGGGTACCCAAACTCACCAGCATCCCTTTTCTTACGATAAACGGATTGCGTAAATCAGGAACAGAATCCATTTCTGGAACGTCAATATGCCATCCATCCAAATTTTCACCGTTGAACAAACTAAAGGACTTTTCTGATGAAATAGCGCATGAAGTTATCGTAACGACTATACTAATAAGAAGTGTACATTGAAATATTTTCATAATTGTTCCGGTTAATGTAGTTGTTTCGTTCATGGCTATTCATCTTTTTTTGTTGCAACCAGTATCCACATTTGTTTTTCGTCGTTTTCTTGCCAATCCCCGAAGTCTTTGACCTCCTTTTCAATTGTAAACCCTGCCTCTTGAAGTTCTTCTTCCACGTACTTTGAAGATAAGGTGTGGCCCCTCGCCTGTTCTGCCCTACTCATTCCTCTTTTCTCTATTTTAAGTTTTTCCAGTATGAGTAACCTTCCATTTGGTTTAAGCGCCGTTTTAATGTGTGCCAAAACTTTCATATACTCCTCGATTTCGTGATAGGTATCCATCACGATAACGGCATCCAATCTTCCGGTAGGCAATTTAGGGTTGTCGTAATCGCCCAAAATGACTTCAACATTATTCAACTTGCGTTCTTTTAAATGTTCTTTTAAATCATCCAGTCGGTAATCTTCGACATCTACCGCATATACTTTCCCACCGTGCGCCACTTTTCTCGATAAGTGAATAGTAAGATAGCCTTCGTGACAGCCCACATCCGCAACATGCATTCCTTCTTCAATTTGGGCCATTTCGTAAATTTCGGCGACGTTCATCCAGGCATCCCTTTCTTCCCAATCTTCCGAAGAATACTGGGCAACTCCATTTATGGAAGCCAATACAGCGAAAAAGAGTGACAGAAACAGTGGTTTTAGATCCATTCTTCTAAGATATTATTTCTCCAGAAATAATCCACCTAAATTCATCACAAACAAATTGCATGACCTTTAAAGTTGCTCGTCGGATTTTATTGCTTTTTAAAAGAATGGAAATGGAATATCTTTAGTATTTCATACCTTACGTTTTTTAGAAGCTATGAAAAAAATGAAATTTGTATTTCCCCTATTGGTATTGTTCATACTTAAAACGAATGCACAAGAACTTCCGATTAAAGTAGTCACCGAAGATATACCTAATCGTTTGGCATTTTATGCAGTAAACGAGAATGACCAAGATGTGGATGTAATGCTTACATTGACAGGAACCAACTTTAGACAAAGTAAAGGAAGGCCAAGACTTGTAAGAGTACCGGGGGTCTCAAAAGTACATCTGAAAACGATAATTTTAGTGCGTGGAAAACAGCCAAACTATACCTATGAGCTAGCCGTAAATGACAGTCTTTCGAGACGGGCCCTTAAGAAAGAAGCAAAACGAATTAAAGTAGAACCGAAAAAATCCATTACCCTTTACATTACTGATGTTTGTGAACGCTGCGATAGTATGCTGGTTCATATGGAAAAGGGAAAATACAAGTTTAAGGCACATCGACTTAGTGAAAGGCCGGAAATTATGGAACAATTAAAAAAATCCTATCCTACTACTTTAGATTCCATTACCACGCCTATTTTTAATTTAGGCGGTCGATTGTATACCCGTATCGAGGCCTATGATAAATTACTCGAAACACTGCATAAGGAATAGTTTACTTCACACTCTCCTGGCTTATACTAAAGTCAAAGGATGCCATACCTTGAGTAGCTGACCAAAAATTGTTGCTGCTTCCCCAATTGCTATCAGGTGCTGAAGTTCTTGAAAAGTTCTCTAAATCTGTATTGATGGCACTTATTTTTTCTGCGGACAGTGCTTCCATTGAAATAATCACCGTTAAGGCCTTGAATGTTTTTTGAGAATTTGCATGTGAAGGAACCCTTTCACCGTGTTCGGCAATAAGACCCGCAGCGGTATAGGTTGTAATGGAGTCTGCTGTAAATTCACCGGCACTAGATCCCGTTTCTGGATTTACCGCTACTTGAATCGACTCGAGTTCCTCAGCACTTATCAGCCCCATAAGATATAGTTCAAGATTTCCATAAGGAACGGAATTACCACCATTGGCAAAAGTGCCAAAGCCATTACCTCCATTCAACTGGCCTCTGTAAGAGTTACCACCCAGTTCTTCAAGTTGGTCGAAGCCTCCCAATTGTCCAGCCGTACTGGCGTAGCCCCAATGTCCTCCGACCGTGGTGGGTATAAATCCTTTGTTTCCCCAAGTATGGGCGATTTCATGTAAAAAGGGACCCGTTTTGATGTATTCACTCCGAGGCATATAGATAATACTTTTCAAACGTTCTGTCGAACCATAAGCACTGGAATTATTATAGGTACCACTACCAAGTCCTGTAACCGCATTTTGTACCCCTGTCGAACGGCCATAAAACAATTCAGGTGGTTGGGTGGCCTCAACGGACAATATGATCAAAAAATCAAAATCGTCTTTTAAATATTGATATGCCTTTTCCGATACAAGTTTTAAGTCACCTTCTCCAGCTATAAAAGCATTGTACTCCGATTGGGACAAAACAAGACTGGCCAATCTTCGGTCCTCGTCCAAAAGAAACCCATCTTCAAAGGAGATTATGCCCGTTTCCGGCGCTTCCAATTCTTCTGTATCTCCATTCTCATCCAATGGGTCTTCTATGGGATTATCCATATCATCCGTTAGGGCATCTTCCATTACGATGTCACGAACCGAATCGGTACTGCAGGAGTGTAAAAAGAAAAGAATCACTAATAGGAAACTAAAATGGCACAGTGCAGCTTTGCCTTTGGCATTTGAATATGTCATGATACGTCTATTATATCTAGTATTACCCTAACACCATTTTGCCTGACTTATTTTTCGGGCTCACAAGAGATCGATGTATGGTTATCAGAATATGCTTCTCCCCTTCTTACCGCTTTAGAATAATATATGCGAACCGCTTTGATGTACAAACAGAAAAATGGTGTGAAAAATCACAAAACTTCATATTTGTATAAATACCCCATATTCAATGAATTATAAAAATCTACAGCAACTGTATTGTTAAAATTTATATAAGATAGTACCTTTTTATGCATAGTACTGTAACAAAATATATCCTATATCGTCTATTAGTTGTAAGTCAATTAGGAACAATCAAAAAACAATCATCATGGAAAGGTTACATAGACATCAATTACGTCCCGAGTTATATTTCAGAATAGGTTTTGGTTGGAGTACCGATAGATGGTATGAGCATAAAATCGAAAACCGGAAAACAGCAAGTACTTTTTGAAAATTATCAATCAGGAGAAGTATCTGGAACTTTGAGAACACAAATCTGGAATACCGAAAGGGGTTACAGATCATATTCGAACAATTGTTAATACTAAAAGGGCCATGCATTAATTTGCATGGCCCTTTTATCGTACTCAAAAAGCCCTTCTTTCAAATACGTAGTGGCTTTTATGAGAATAATTATACTTAGTCTTTTAAGGAGATTTCCTCAACCGTACCATCAGGGTAGGTCATGTTTGCCATATCATCACATGTGCCGTCACCGAAATCAATGACCACTTCAAGTCCGTTCTTAGCCAATGCCATAACCCCTTTACCAACATGCTCGCATCCAAAATTCGCTAGGAGTTCAGAAGACACGTTCACCATATAGGTATTTCCATCCGCCTTCACGGTCCAGTTGCCATCTATAGCCAATGCACTGTTCGCAAAGTCTTCCAAATCGAAAAGAATGGTAAACGTTTTGGTTCCTGCTTCTTCGATTATCGAACCATCAGCTAATTTCACGCTCATCTCACTTACAATAGTAAAAGATACATTCTCATTTTCACTATTGCTATTAAAGGTAAAGCTTCGTGTACCATTGATTATAATATCATCAACACTCAAGTCGGTATATGTCGCCGTAAAGGCTGTAGACTCTTCCCCTACTTTGTAGGTAACAGTCAACATACCGCTTAACCTTTCACCACCTTCTTCAACACTACACTCGTCAAAACTTACGGTAAAACCTGTTTCAGAATAGGTTGCAGTATAACAATCTACCTTTTGAGTTGATTTGGCAGAACCTTGTTGAAAGAGGTCCGTGATCACCCCATCGGCAGCACTTGAAAATTCATCGGTTTCTAAAATAGTCTTTACTTCGGTTTTAGATACTTTTTGATCTAGATCGAGTTGTATATCTTCTTTGTCTTTGCTACAACTGAATACAATTAGAAGTAATCCGCTCAGAAGTAGTGTCTTTGTACTTGCACCCATTAGTTTGTTCATCATCAATAATTTTTGGTTTATACTAACCAATGAAACGAACACAACTTGATTTTAGTGCTTTGAATAGTTTTATTACCTATGTAGGGCAAAGTTTTAACAGAAAAAACGATGAAAGGTAAGGGTTAACCCGATTTTAAGGACTCTCTTTGGAAATCTATCTATTACCTCTTCAACAAAAAATACCCCTTGACTATTGGTGCGTTTAGAAGATCTAGTTGGTACCAATACGAGTCTGAGGGAAGATTTTGACCGCTAAAAGTACCATTCCAGCCCTGACCCACCTCCATTTGTTTTATCAGTTTTCCATAGCGATTGAAAATAGAGACTTTTGTTATTGTGATATCTTCGATTGTGTTTACCATCCAGATATCGTTATGACCGTCGTTATTTGGAGTAAAAAACAAAGGGACTTGTTCTTTTATGGCTTCAATTGAGGGAGCTTCAACAACAAAAGAACTAATCGTACAAGTCTCTGATTGCAACCCATTTACATATGAATTGATTTGAACATAGATTCTGGTGCCTTTGGGTAATTCCACATTGGGTTGAATAAAATCGACATTGCCAACATCTTGATTATTGACAATGTCACCACTGCCTATGCTCGTGCCAATAGAAACAATATATCCATCGACTTTCTCAATTGTTTCCCAATGCAAGGCGGTGGTAGTGCTCACGCCCGTTGCATTATTGATAGGGTCTATTAGTATTGGGCATTCGGGTAATGGAGGGCCATCACCTGTTGTGAACGTAGTAAATTCACAATCGCCAGCAGCTCCCTCATCATTAAAAGGTATAACAGTCACATAATACCTTGTTCTAGGCTCAAAATCAGGGGGCTTGAAATTTGTACCATTACCCACATCTACCCTATTTAAAAGGAATGCACCATCTGGATCTTTAACTCGAATAGTCATTAAATAGCCAGTAGCGTTGAAATTACGAATCCAGGTAATATTTTGGTTGTAAGCTACTAGCTCATCTCCATTAAATGGATTGATTATCTCTGTGCAACTTGGTATTCCGCCAGTTGTAGTTGTAAAACTAATTTCGTCACAGGTAGTATTCTCACTCGAAATATTATAGGCTACAATGCGAACATACAACACACGCAATGGAGGCAAATTTCCATCGGGTCTATATTCCGTTACATTACCTACATCGAAGTTATCCAAAACATCCGTACCGTTGGGCGACCTGCCAATAGTCACCCTATAGCCAGTTGCATTGACTGCGGCTGGCCACTCCAAAGTGGTATCCACAGGTACATCAACGGCGCCGTCGGCGGGCAGTGATAACATCGTACATTCAGGAGTTTGTGCAAAACATGAAAAACCCGTCAAGACAAATATCCCGAACATTACCCTAAAATACGGTTCTAAATACACCGACATTCCCATAGTGCAATTTTAGTCGAAAACAGATTGCTATGCTAACAATGGGAATCTTGGCTAACACAGTTTTATCCCCACCATTGCTAGTGGGAAAAGTAGCTAAATTCATAGCAACCCTTAACTATAAAGTAAAATAAGTACTATCTAAGGTGCATATCCTTGCTGTACTATTTTGAAGTTTTGAGGATTATGAAGTCAAATGCGAAGGCAATGGTTTGGCGCAAAGATGTTTTGGGCCTAATTTTTGGTTTTATCAACAATTGCTATGAACAGTATGGCAAACTGCCCAGGGTAATTGCACGCTTATACTTTTCTGACCCGAACGGCATTCATGCCCTTCATTCCTCTTTCTAGTTCGAAGGAGACTTTGTCATTTTCCATTATTTCATCGATAAGCCCACTGACGTGAACAAAATATTTTTCTTGATTTTCCGTATCGGTAATGAAGCCAAAACCTTTAGAGGTGTCGAAAAAAGCGACTTTTCCATTTCGAATTGGATCTTCTTCCTCTTGCTCTTCTTTCTTCGGAATTCCTAAAACGATACTTTCGGCATCGACTTTTACTTTTTTGGTAGGGTCTGGTGGAGTGTCTGTAAAATGGCCATTCTCATCCACATATACCAACATGTCTTCCAAGGTGCTACCTGTCTTTGCATTCGCCTGACGCTCTGCTTTCTTTTTAGCCTTTTCTTCCCTTTTCTTTAGGCGCTTCTTCTCCCGCTCCTTTTTGCCATAAGTTTCTTGTGCTCTAGCCATAAAAATCTAATCTTGTTTTTGTAATTCGTTCTGCATTCTCCACATTATGGAAGTCATTGAAATTTGAAATGGACTAGTGGAAAAAGACTTTGAAATCGAATTACCGAACTGCGTATCCCGTTATGACAATAACCTTGAGACTCGATTATATAAACACCTCGTGTCAATTATGTGTGCTCCAAAGATAGGTCGATAGTACCGTTTAGGCAAGTACTTTGACCTATTTTTCATCAAGAAGCCCACTTCTACCCTTTTCCAAAAGGCGGATTAGACACCTAAACCGTAATTTTTAGGGTTATAGTTCGTTATGAATCGTATACGATATATTATATTAGTACTATGATCAAAAAGACCATCTTTCGCGACCAAGTGCGTGAATATCTTTTAAGAGAAATGCGTTTAGGCAATCTGCAGGAAGGTCAAACCATAAATTTAGCGGCCCTAGCTAGGGAGTTAGGCGTGAGTGTTACCCCAATTCGAGAAGCACTCACCCAACTACAACAAAGCCGAATTATTACTGCAATTCCCAATCGCGGCTTCATTATTTCAGAGCTTAGTCTTAAGGAGGCACAAGATCTCTATGACCTTGTTGCGGATTTGGAGGTGCTTGCAATTGAAAATTCCGAATTTGACGAAGCAGCAATCGTGAACCTTAAAAACCAACAGCTAGTTTTCAAAAATGCGGAAGATACCATCACCCGAATTGGAGCGAAACTTGAATTTCATCGTTTGCTCACGCAGAATTATAAAAATGCTCTGGCACAGCATATTCTGGATGATTTGAAAATAAGAATTTTCTTTTATGAGCGTGAATTCATGGCCGATGACCTATTATATTCAAAATCCGACAACCAACACGATGCCATAATTTCCGCAATTGAAGAGGACAATGTGCCCACGGCAGCATTGGTCTTGAAAATGAATTGGATGTTGATTCTTGACTATATTCAAAAACAATTGCTAGAGGTGCTTTAAGCGATGCTCAATTGGCTGGAGCCAATCGTATTTTTTCATTGGTGACTTGCTCTATTTTTTCTCTTGAATAGTAGGCCGGAAAATACCGGTTCTTAGCCCAAAGTTCAAAAAGGTTCCCGTAATAGGGACTTTGAGAATCTTCCGATTGACCGGGTGAATTGATCATGAGGGTCTTGTCCCAATCGCTAAGATCGGTAATGAATTTGAACGTTGCCCCACCTGTCTCTTATACACATCTCCGAGCCCAC
>JARFRH010000092.1 GCA_029287355.1 Maribacter sp.
CCCCCACCACACTCATTTTTTCAAGCAGATTAGGTTATACGAGATCCGGACAACAGTATCGTGGGCTCGGTGTTGTTTATAAGAGACAGGCTCCCTGTTATTCGTATTTCTGGCAACGGCTTCACTTTGGTTTTACCTAACAGGAAAAATAAAACAAAATAGCGTCATAATTGCTTTAGGAATTTTAATCGTTATGGATTTGGTCGGTGTCAATTTACGTTATGTAAATAAAGATGACTTCGTCTCCAAAAGAAGAATGTCGCAACCATTTCAAGAAACTACGGTTGATAAGCAAATAAAGGAAGATGAAGGAAAGTTTAGGGTATTTGACCCATCGGAGGGCTTTGATAGCGCGAGAACGGCTTACTTTCATCAATCAATAGTAGGTTATCATGCTGCAAAACCCGCGGGTATGCAAGACCTTTTTGATTTTTACCTCTACCGTGGTAAATTCAATATCTTGAATATGCTGAATGTCAAGTATGTCATTCAACAGGATGATGAGGGTAAAAGATATGCAGGAATCAACCCGGAAGCGAATGGAAATGCTTGGTTTGTTTCGAAACTAAAAGAGGTAAAAAATGCGGACGATGAGATTCAAGCCCTCGAGGGGTTGGATACGGCTAATGAAGCAGTGATAAATACAGATGAATTCAAGAATGTCAATCGGTTTAATTTTCGAACGGATTCTACAACTACCATCAAGTTGACCGATTATGAACCCAATCATTTGTCTTACATTTCAAAGAACGCGAATGCGGGTATAGCCGTATTTTCAGAGATGTACTATGGTCATGGTTGGAATGCCTATGTAGATGGAAAAGCTCAAGAGCATTTTAGGGCCAATTATGTTTTACGAGCTATGAAATTGCCTGCCGGGGAACATATAGTAGAATTCAAATTTGAGCCTAAAGTAGTTGAACAGGGCAGTAAAATCACCTTGGCCAGTTCTATGCTGCTGGGCCTTATTTTACTTGGGGGAATTGGATATTCCTTTTGGCAATCTAGAAAGAAAGAAAAAGAAGAAGTCTAATGCGAAAGGTGTTGGTCATCACATACTATTGGCCACCCGCAGGTGGCCCTGGTGTACAGCGTTGGTTAAAATTCGTGAAATACCTGAGGGATTTTGGTATTGATCCAGTAGTCTATGTACCGGAAAACCCCAATTATCCTATTAAGGATAGCTCCTTGATCGATGAAATTCCGGTGGGCGTCAAAATATATACGCACGCTATCAGGGAACCGTATCGTCTAGCATCGTTTGTATCTTCCAATAAAGCAAGACGAATCAGTTCGGGAATCATCCAAACCAAGAATCAGTCTGTATTGGAAAAAGCTATGCTCTGGGTACGAGGTAATTTTTTTATTCCTGATGCACGCAAAAACTGGGTGAAGCCTTCCATCAACTATTTGACTGAGATTATTGCAACCGAAGCCATTGACACCCTAATTACAACAGGCCCACCACACAGTTTACATCTTATCGGTCTGGGTCTGAAACAGAGTGGTCAACTCAAATGGGTTGCCGATTTCCGAGACCCTTGGACCACTATAGGATATCATAAAAAATTAAAACTGACCAATTCCTCTAAAAAAAGGCATAAACAACTCGAACGTCAAGTTCTAAATGATGCCGATGCCATTGTTGTAACCAGTAGTACAACAAAAAAAGAGTTTCAAAGGTTGACCAGTGTACCGATCCATGTCATTACAAACGGATATGATGTGGAGGTGAATCAAAGCACTGAACTTGACACCAAGTTCACTATTTCCCATATTGGTTCACTACTCACCGGAAGGAACCCAGATAATTTATGGGCGGTTTTGAGCCAACTGACCCAAGAAAACGAGGCTTTTAAAAATGTGTTTGAATTGCATCTTACCGGAGTCGTGAGTAAAGATGTTCTTGATAATATATATGGTCATGGTCTTGAACCTTATGTACACTTGGTAGCTTATTTATCTCATGACGCTGCCGTAAAACGCCAACAAGAATCACAAGTTTTGTTATTGGTCGAAATCAACTCACCTGAAACTGCCGGGATAATTCCGGGAAAAGTGTTCGAATACCTTGCTGCAAAACGGCCTATATTGGCGATAGGTCCCAAAGAATGGGATGCAGGAGATGTCATAAATGAATGTAAAGCCGGCTATGTATTTGATTATCAAAATAGAGAAGAATTAAAAAATGTATTGTTAGGATGGTTCACGGCCTATCAAAACGGAGAACTTCAAATTGCTTCACAAAACATTGAGAAATATAGTCGAAAGGCATTAACCAATAAACTAGCGGAAATTCTCTAATGGGTGTTGTTTTCAAACAATCGTTGAACAATACATTGATTACCTATCTAGGTTTCGGTATTGGCGCATTAAACCACCTTTTTCTTTTTACACGTTTTTTGACTCCTGAGTATTTTGGTCTTGTGACTGTTATTTTATCCGCAGCAACCCTTTTAATGTCGATAATGGCTTTTGGGGTACCAAATACCCTGATAAAATATTATAGTGCTTTTAAAGGCTCAAATGAAGTCAATGGTTTTCTGACCCTTATGCTCTTTCTGCCTTTTTTATTGATACTACCGATATGTGGAGTATCTTATTTGGCTTATGATACCATAGGCAATTTTTTGTCAAACCAGAACGCTATCGTAAAGGATTATGTTTGGTATATCTTCATAATTGCGCTATCTATGGCCTATTTTGAAATTTTCTATGCGTGGGCACGCGTACATTTGAAATCCGTATTTGGTAATTTCATGAAAGAAATCTATGTAAGGGCGGGTACAATGGTTTTATTGGCGCTTGTTTATTTTGAAGTCATTTCCGTAGTATTTTTTTTAAAGGCTCTTGTGGCACTTTACGTTTCTCGAATGGTTATTATTAAGGTATATGCCTTTACGTTGCGTATGCCAAAATTGGATTTCAACTTTCCTCATAACACCATAAGTATCTTGAACTATACCAC
>JARFRH010000122.1 GCA_029287355.1 Maribacter sp.
AGGTATTTACTTTTTGGAAGACGAAGAACTACTTGAAAAAACAATCTTTGACGGAGAAATTCCAAAAGGTCAAATGGTGATTTTGCTAAAACTTGCGCCCTACTTTTATTTTCGAAATTTAACCCCCCAAAAATGGAGACATTACGTATACACTTTTGCCCACTCATATGGCAGTGACCCTGGACTCCGCAAGGAAACAAATCTTCATTCTTCCTTTTATGGATTTTTGAAAAAGGAACATAGCGATATCCCTTGGAATGCAATTCTTATGGCCGTTTACCGAAATACCAAGCGTTCCCCGATTTTGGGCAGCATGGCGTTCCCACCTGAATTATTAGCATTGATTGAAAAGAGCGGCAATAAAAAGAAATTAGCAGTTGATATGGACAAAGAGCGTTCAGACCCAACACTCGATGATGTTTCAACTAACGAAATCAGGATCAATAATGCCGGGTTGATCATTATATGGCCATTCTTGACACGTTTATTTGAGCAATTGTCAATGGTGAAGAATGGACAATTCGTAGACTCTTCTATGCAAATGAGGGCTATTTACGCGCTCCAATATTTCGTCTTTGGAGCTGTCGATTATCCAGAATACGAATTGGTGCTGAACAAGATTTTGGTAGGAATGCCAATTCCAGAATACTTATCTCCTCCTGAAAATCTTAGTGTTGAAGAATCAAAGACGATTGAAAGCCTTATGAACGGACTAATTCAGAATTGGCCCAAAGTACATGATTCTTCTCCTGAAGGCATTCAGGAGACTTTTCTACAGCGTGAGGGTATTTTGAGTTTGGGTCCTGAGAATTACAAGCTCACCATCCCCAAAAAAACAGTTGATATACTAGTAGAGTCGATACCCTGGAATTTATCTTTGATCAAATTGCCCTGGATGCAAAAACCGTTACATATTGAATGGATTTAATATTCCAAATTATAATACTAAATAATAGTAAAAATATAACCATTAGTATTTCTTCTAACTACAATAGTATTTTCTTTTCAAATTATAGTGCATAGCACGGCTATTTGATAGGACACTTTGCCAATAGTTTAGAATTGATTTTCAAAGGTTTTAATTGCTGGTCTCTTTTAGTAGATTCTTAATTTGTCCTTTTATGAGACATTTTTAGATGTATAAATATCGTAGTGAGTGAATAAAAATTAAACCGACGCTTTAGCTATAGAAGTTCTATTCATTTGGTTCAAATCCTAGTTCCCCGACGAATCTAATGTTAAAGCCCTTTAATTAAACGGCTTTTAAAAGGTAAGCTTAAAATAGGACACGTATTAGGACACGTTCGATATGAAATTTGTATTGTTTTGAACTGTTTTGTAGTCCAGTCCAAAAATACAAAAACCTGATAATCAATTGATTATCAGGGTTAAAATGTTAAAAGTCGGGGTGGCAGGATTAGCTGTACTGAACCTGTTAGAGGTCGTTGCTCAACAAAAGCCAGAACGCATCGCGTTCCTGTTTTTTATTTCCCTTGCTTACAAAAGCCAGCTTTTGACGCCGGGAAATAAAAAAGCCAGACATTTTCATGTCTGGCTTTTCTTGGTCGGGGTGGCAGGATTCGAACCTGCGACCTCCGCGTCCCAAACGCGGCGCGATAACCGGGCTACGCTACACCCCGAATTGGTTATCAATTTCAATAAAAATAATATTCAAAAAACCTGAACTGCCTCAGGTAGTTTATCTTGAGTGTAAAGGACAAACCGACATTTTAAACGAAGCATCAGCGTGTATGGGCCCTCTATCTTTTTATTTTCAATATTTCAATTCTGTCTTCTCCCGCAGAATTTAGCGGAGAGACAGGGATTCGAACCCTGGGTACCCTTGTTAGGGTACGACGATTTAGCAAACCGTTCCTTTCGGCCACTCAGGCACCTCTCCTTTATTTTCTCAATGAACTATCGCACAAAATGCGGATGCAAATGTACATTTTTCCATTGCGATTACACAATATTTTATTTACTTTTTTTATCGCTGAATTAAGGAATTTGTTATTCAGGGTATTCCACCCGCAGATGGTAAATATTAGTAAGCTTTTGCTTGAAGATTTTCTTGATAGATTCAATTTCCTTGAACGTAATATCCGCGTTTATGAATTGATTTGCCGCCATTTGACCGGCAATGATTTTATTGACAAATTCGTCGATTATCAAAAATGTGGGGTTCTTTAAACTTTTAGAAGCAGCTTCTACGGAATCTGCCATCATCAAAATCGCCGTCTCCTTTGAAAACGGAATAGGTCCAGGGTATCTAAAGTCATCTTCATTTAAGTCTGCATCCGATTCCTGTTGCTTTTTAAAAAAGTAATAGACTAAAGTGGTGCCATGATGTGATCTGATAAAATCAATAACCCGATCAGGGAGGTTATTTTTGCGGGCCAACTCAATGCCGCCAATGACATGGTCAATGATAATCTTTGCACTATCTTTTGCCGATAGCTCATCGTGTGGGTTTACATTAGTAATCTGGTTCTCTGTGAAATATGTCGGATTCAATATTTTCCCAATATCATGATATAGTGCACCAACTCTAACTAGCATAGCATTTGCTCCAACCTCATTCGCTGCCGCCTCAGCCAGATTCGCAACCTGGAGCGAATGATGAAATGTGCCTGGCGCTTTGTTTGACATTTCCTTTAGCAATTTTGAGTTGGTATCGGAAAGTTCTAAAAGCGAGACATCGGAAACAAGTCCAAAAATCTTCTCATAAATATAAATTAGGGGTTGCACAAAGAGCGTGATCATGCCATTGAGTAAAAATAGACCCAAAGTGAACCATACGATGTTCTCCAAATTTCCCTCATGTATGATATGAAATGCCAAATAACCGATGATATAAATCAAAGTAATCTGTGCCACCGAAATAAAAAGGTTCGCTCTCTTATACAACTCGGAAATGGTCAATATGGTGACAATACCGGCAATTATCTGAAGAAAAATATACTCGAAACTGTTGGGCACTACAAAACCCAGAATCAATACGGTCAATACATGAACAAAAAGACCTAAACGGGCATCAAAGAATGTTTTTAACAATAAAGGCAAAATACATAAAGGCACCACAAATACATAAGCTTCGTTGTATTTGACCGTTATAGTGGTCACGAAAACCATCAATAAAATATTAAAAAAAATGAAGGTTACCTTGGTGTTATTCTGGTAGATTTCAAATCTATATTTTTGCAAAAAGAAAAGAAGCATCATAAGAACCAAGGCCACAAGAACGGTATAACCAAAGAGTATAAAATAATAGTTATTGGCTGTCCAGAGTTCAGATTCATACTCCGCTTTTAATGATTCCAGTATTTTGTAATTCTCTGCCTCAACGACTTCCCCTTTAGCGATAATCAGTTTTCCTTCATATATAGCACCTCGGGTATGTGATATTTTCGAAATTTCATCGGCCAATGCCTTATCTGAAAGGTTTTTGTCATAGCTTATATTCGACCGAACAATCCCTCCGAATAACTCTTGAAACTGACGATTGAACATACCTAGCCCTTTTTCACGCAACATGTCCCTAATCGTAGAGTCGATATCTTCGAGCCTATAGAGTTCTTTGTACGACACTGATTTTTGAAGGTTATTACTAATAAGGTAAACGGAATCGTCAGGGTTCTTTTCCGCAGCTTTTTCAAGCACCCCTTTAACATAAAGCTTATCGAGTATTGTTGCCCCAGCTTGTTTGAGCGTAGGCAGCTGATTTTGGTTATAATTATCGGATGAGAAAACCGATGGGAATTTCTCATCATAACTTTTTTGAGCCTCTGCCAAAACAGAAGTATCAACAGTGTAGTAATTTACTTGATTACTTTTGACAAGTTTTTGCTCATTTTGAATTTCCAATGCAGACTTGGTTATCGAAAAATCGAAAGGGGCGTATAGGTTTTCGTATTGCCATGGCTTTCCCTTTTGAAATTCGTATTTGAACTTCCCGCCTTTTGGGAAAAAAAATACAATACCAAAAACACTGACCGCATAAAGGATATACTTGTAAACCAGCGATTGGTTTTTGTAGAGTTTGTCTAAGGATTTGCTCATTGAAAGGTAGTCAGATATCAAAAATAGAAAAATATACCCGTAAAAGAAGTTCTGAAGTCATCCATTTTAATGGGTGACTTCTCCAGAAAATCAAAAAACCTTAGGTTTTCAAGATGACACCTATAGCTGTTTCTAAAGGATTTGATGTTAGGTTAACCCACATAATTTATTAATTTCGCAACCATAAGAGTCAATTGGAATTTATTATGAAAGAAGTAGTCATAGTGTCAGCGGTTCGAACTCCGATAGGTAGCTTTATGGGGAAATTGTCAACCATACCTGCTCCCAAATTAGGCGCTATTGCCATAAAAGGTGCTTTGGACAAACTTAAACTTGATCCAAGCAAGGTAGATGAAGTATTGATGGGCA
>JARFRH010000130.1 GCA_029287355.1 Maribacter sp.
CCCCCCCCCCCCCCCCCCCCCCCCCCCCCCCCCCCCCCCCCCCCCCCCCCCCCCCCCCCCCCCCCCGCTTTTACTCCTCCGCCGCCCACCGAGATCTACCCAGAGCACTAGTCGTCGGCAGCGTCAGATGTGTATAAGAGACAGGCTGTACCGAAGACATTTCACAAGAAAAGAAAGCCACGGGTACATTATTGTTTACGGCCATGTTTCTTGCCATGGAAAGCGTCAATGCCGTTTTACCCATACCAGGCCTTGCGGCAATGATAATCAAATCACTTGGTTGCCACCCTGAAGTCAATTTGTCGACTTTATCAAAACCGGAAGGAATTCCACTTAAGCCTTCTTTGTTTGCAATTTCCTCGATTCGTTTTTTTGCCTGAATCACCAAATTCTGAGCCGTTTCGGCCGAGCGTTTCAAATTGCCTTGGGTAACATCGTATAGTTTTGATTCGGCATTGTCCAAAAGATCAAAAACGTCCGTTGCTTCATCATAGGCATCTTCAATTATTTCGTTGGAAATTTTTATCAGACTTCGTTGGATGTACTTCTGAAGAATGATTCGCGCATGGAACTCGATATGCGCTGAAGAAGCTACTTTCTGGGTCAGTTTTATCAGGTAAAAATCCCCTCCAACGACCTCTAGTTTGCCATTTTTCTTTAATTGTGAGGAAACGGTTAATAAATCAACCGGTTCGGAGGTTTCGAACAATTTGAAAATAGCCTCGTAGATATGGCGATGTGCATCCTTATAAAAAACATCAGGGTGTAAGATATCTATTACTTCATCGACTCCTTTTTTATCAATCATCATTGCTCCCAACACAACCTCCTCTAAATCAACAGATTGTGGTGGTATTTTTCCACGCTCCAAGCTGATGATAGTTGATTTGTCAACCTTATGACCAATAATCGGGTTCCTTTTCTCCATGGGACGAAAGTATGCAATTAACCTTTAGTTAACATGGAATATGTGTTTTACGATATTCACAAGTGTTCAACAATTAGGTGTTTATAAGTTACGATTTTGTGTTGATAACAAAAAAAATCCGGAGAATGATTTCTCCAGATTTTATTTCCCTTGTTAAAACCTAGGGCTAGCCGTTAAAGACGCCCATTTCGGCATATTTGTCCATTCGGATTTTAACCAGTTCTTTTGGGGATAACTTTTCCAACTCCACAAAATGGGTGCTGATTTTGTTTTTTACGATATCAAAGGCCTTGTCTCGATTACTATGTGCTCCTCCTGCTGGTTCGCGTACAATCTCATCGATAAGCTTTAACTTTTTCATATCGTTGGCGGTCAGCTTTAAGGCTTCTGCGGCAATCTCTTTATACTCCCAACTTCTCCAAAGAATAGAGGAACAAGATTCAGGGGAGATTACGGAGTACCATGTATTTTCTAACATCAAAACACGGTCTCCCACACCAATTCCTAAAGCGCCACCAGATGCACCTTCCCCAATAATAACAACGATAATGGGAACTTTCAAACGAGTCATTTCCAAGATGTTCCGTGCTATTGCCTCCCCTTGTCCACGCTCTTCTGCTTCAATGCCGGGATAAGCTCCCGGGGTGTCGATTAAACTCACCACAGGAATACCGAACTTCTCGGCCGACTTCATTAATCGCAAGGCCTTTCGATACCCTTCTGGATTTGCCATACCGAAGTTTCGGTATTGTCTTGTTTTGGTGTTGTATCCTTTTTGCTGACCTATGAACATATAACTCTGGTCCCCAATTTTTCCAAGACCACCGATCATAGCCTTATCGTCTTTTACATTTCTGTCACCATGTAGTTCTAAAAACGTATCACCACAAATAGCGTTGATATAGTCTAAGGTATAGGGGCGATTTGGATGTCTAGAAAGCTGAACACGTTGCCAAGCTGAAAGGTTCTTATAAATATCCTTTCTGGTCTCGGCCAACTTCTTTTCTATCTGCTTGCATGTTTCGGTAACGTCAACATCGCTTTCTTCCCCAATTATCATACATTTATCCAACTGGTCTTCGAGTTCTTTGATAGGCAGTTCAAAATCCAAATATTCCATGTGGTAGGTTTCGTTAGTTTAACTTGACAAATATAAAATATAATAGTGAACTCCCCCTGAGTTTTTCTTTTACCTGCAAATTTCTCACCTGCATGCCGGTAGGTTTTTCACCTTGATTTTCCCATTTTTGAATATTGTAAGTAAGGTCATGCTACTGAAAATTATCTTCTTCAGGGCAAAAAAGCCAATCCCAATAGCTATTAGAGCGGTTCCAAACCAAAGGCAGGGCATCAATAGATACCAATTTTCCTATGACGACTGTGAATCCCTAAATAAAAACAATGAAATAAAGGTGAGGGAAGATCTTGAGCTTCGAGCTCCAGAAAGATCAACGTTTCGCTTTTTGTAACAGATAAAACGCAAGTATCGCAAAAAGGGTGTTCGGCATCACAACGGCCAAGAGCGGGTCAAGACCCGCTTGTTCTGCTAGCGTACTGAAAATTCTATCGAAAAAGATAAATACAAATGCCACCACGATACCAAAGGCAAGATTCAAACCCATACCGCCCCTTCTTTTCATGGAGGATACGGCAACTCCTATAATGGTCAAAATAAAAACGGAAAGTGGTAGTGCCCAACGCTTGTATTTTACCAATATATAAGAGTTAATATTAGAGGCTCCTTTTTTGCGTTGATCCGCTATGAATTTATCAAGCTCTAACAAATTCTTTGTTTCCGCAACATAAGATACCGGGGTCAAATCATCTATTTTGAAAGCGAAAAGTGTATCTAATCGTCGTTTGGTTTCAATGAGGGCGGAATCGGCCCGCATGGTTCTTTTTTTATATGTTGTCAACCGATAGTTACTATCTTTTTCAACCCATCTGATATTGGCAGCCGACATTTTGAAATCCAATGTATTATCCTCGTTGAAGCGTTCAAAGGTAAAGTTGTAACCAATTTGCCTCGCTGGATCAAAACTGCTAACGTAAATAAAATCATGTTCATTCAGTTGATTATAAATATTGGTGGTCACACGTTCTTCCCCTCCCCTTTTCAGGTATTTGAACTTGAATTCATTAAAACCTTTACTTGCCGAAGGCACAATGAACATCCCCATTAGCAATACCGCAACGGCAACAATAGTTGCTCCAATTAAATATGGTCTGAGAAAGCGATTGAACGAGATACCCGAACTGAGCATCGCCACAATCTCCGTATTACTGGCTAGCTTTGATGTGAAAAATATGACGGATAAGAATAAAAAAATGGGCAGTAACAGGCTACCAATATAAATACTGAAATCCCCCAGGTATGCCAAAACTTCATTTAACGGTGCTTCGCGTTCCTGAATCTTGCCAATCTGCTCAGCGAGGTGCGCCATGATTCCAATAGGGATGAATAGCAAAAGCATCACAATAAATGTGAGCAGATAACGCTTGAGTATGTATTTATCAAGGATGCCCAATTTAGAGTCGTTTGTCCATTTGTTTGACCATCTTATTTTTCCAGTCCAAGAAATCTCCTGCTAAAATATGTTTTCGTGCTTCTCTTGTCAACCAAAGGTAAAATCCTAAATTATGTATGGTCGCGATTTGTTTGCCTAAATATTCCTTTGCAGCGAATAAATGGCGCAAATAAGCTTTGGAATACTCCTTATCCACAAAGGTGGTGCCCATTTCATCAATTGCCGAAAAGTCATCTTCCCACTTCTTGTTCTTGATATTTATAGTACCGTGAGCGGTAAATAACATACCGTTTCGTGCATTTCTGGTAGGCATAACACAATCGAACATATCAATACCCAAGGCAATATTCTCCAAAATATTGATGGGTGTGCCTACGCCCATAAGGTATCGTGGCTTATCCTCCGGCAAAATTTCAGTCACCACTTCGGTCATGGCATACATTTCTTCTGCGGGTTCACCTACGGAAAGACCTCCAATTGCATTTCCCTCAGCACCTGCATTCGCAATATACTCTGCTGATTGCCTTCTTAGGTCTTTATACGTAGATCCCTGAACTATCGGAAAAAAAGTTTGATCGTAATCATACTCCAAAGGGGTTTTCTCCAAATGTGCCAAGCAACGATCTAACCAACGATGTGTCATGTGCATTGATCGTTTGGCATATTGATAATCGCAAGGGTACGGGGTACATTCGTCAAATGCCATAATAATATCAGCACCTATAACGCGCTGAATCTCCATCACATTTTCTGGCGTAAAAAAATGCGTAGACCCGTCAATATGTGACTTGAATTTGACCCCTTCTTCCTTGATTTTTCTGTTTGCTGAAAGCGAATACACTTGATACCCTCCGCTATCGGTAAGAATATTTCTATCCCACCCCATGAATTTATGAAGCCCACCGGCCTGTTTCAGAATTTCAATTTTAGGACGCAGAAATAAGTGATAGGTGTTACCAAGAATAATATCCGGATTGATTTCTTCTTTTAATTCCTTCTGATGCACCCCCTTTACAGAAGCGACAGTACCCACAGGCATGAAAATCGGTGTTTCTATAACACCATGATCGGTAACCATTTGCCCTACGCGTGCCCGGCTATTTGGGTCAGTATGTTCTAAAGTAAACTTCATCGGATTTAACTAATGAACTGATCTGAGTATTTTCCATTCACTAAAAAATGGCTCTTTAGAACCCCTTTTTCCCCTTTTTCTTCTTCCGAAGCGAAGCTATGCAACTCTAAAAAGCCATCAAATGGATTCAACTATTTCTAATTTTCGCTAGAAAGCAAAAAGCTCAAATCAGTTCAGCGGCAAAGATATAGAACTCAAACCCATATTGTGCTAAGGAAAAAATAAAGTTGGAGGAGTTGGTTGTTTAATGATATAAAGGGTTAACTAGTCCGCTATGTATTTGTTACACGAGCAATAATTGGAGTTTGATTTATGTGTTTGCACCTGAACTTGAACCTCGTTGATAAAATATGATAACTCCAACTTGTCTACCCAAAAGATTGCGATTACTTTTGAGGCCAATAAATTAGATAATTCAAAATGCCGGAATTAAGCAAATTACAAGACATCGTTGTTCAAACCAGAAGGGATATTCTACGGATGGTACATAAGGTAAATTCAGGTCACCCAGGTGGTTCTCTAGGTTGCACCGAATTCTTTGTAGCACTCTACCATGAACTCATGGAATTAAAAGATGGATTTGATATGGATGGAAATGGCGAAGACCTTTTCTTCTTATCAAACGGTCATATTTCACCAGTGTACTATAGCGTACTTGCCAGAAGGGGCTACTTTCCGGTAGAAGAATTGAGTACCTTTCGCTTGATTAATTCTCGTTTACAGGGCCACCCTGCAACACATGAAGGGCTACCTGGCATACGCATTGCTTCTGGCTCTTTGGGTCAGGGTATGTCGGTTGCCATTGGTGCAGCATTAGCCAAGAAACTGAACAAAGACAATCACGTGATTTATAGCCTTCATGGTGATGGAGAATTACAAGAAGGTCAGAACTGGGAAGCCATTATGTATGCTGCCGGCAATAAAGTTGACAATTTGATTTCAACCATAGACCTTAATGGCAAACAAATAGATGGTGCTATAGACGACGTACTGCCCATGGGTGACATTAAAGCAAAATTCGAAGCCTTCGGTTGGGATGTTCTTGAGATAAAAGAAGGTAATGATCTTGAAGCGATTCTCTCTGGTATGAAGGAAGCGAAATCAAGAACTGGAAAAGGAAAACCCGTTTGCGTTTTATTACATACCATGATGGGCAACGGCGTTGATTTTATGATGCATACACATGCTTGGCATGGCAAAGCTCCTAATGATGAGCAATTGGAAAATGCCTTGTCACAGAACGCTGAAACTTTAGGGGATTATTAGGACCCCTAGCCCCCAAAGGGGGAATACTAAAGAAACAGAAAATTCATTCTAAAGATTTCCGCCCCTGTCTGTCTACAGGCAGGTTCGCGGGAATGAAAATAAAGGAAGATGACTAAATATATAGATCAGGGAAAAAACGATACACGAAGTGGCTACGGAGCAGGAATGACCGAATTGGGAAGAACTAATCCAAATGTGGTTACACTTTGTGCAGATTTAGTAGGGTCCCTCAAGATTCAGACGTTTATTGATGAAAATCCTGATCGTTTTTTTCAAGTAGGTATTGCAGAAGCCAATATGATGGGTATTGCTGCTGGTTTAACCATTGGAGGCAAAATTCCCTTTACGGGTACATTTGCCAATTTTTCTACTGGACGGGTCTACGACCAAATACGTCAATCTATTGCTTACTCTGGGAAAAATGTTAAAATATGTGCCTCCCATGCCGGTGTAACCTTAGGGGAAGATGGCGCCACGCATCAGATATTGGAAGATATAGGGCTTATGAAAATGTTGCCTGGTATGGTAGTTATCAATCCATGTGGTTACAATCAGACCAAAGCTGCGACTATAGCCATTGCCGAATATGAAGGTCCTGTTTATTTGCGCTTCGGAAGGCCTAAAGTTGCAAATTTCACTCCAGTAGACCAAAAGTTCGAAATCGGAAAAGCCCTCATGTTACGAGAAGGTACCGATGTGACCATTGTCGCTACGGGACATTTAGTATGGGAATCGTTGCTTGCTGCCGAAGCTTTGGAAGGGCAAGGTATTTCAGCTGAAGTCATTAATATCCATACCATTAAACCTCTTGATTCCGAAGCGGTGATAAATTCCGTTAAGAAAACAGGATGCATCGTAAGCGCGGAGGAACACAATTATTTGGGAGGTCTTGGAGAAAGTATTTCTAGAGTGCTTGCCACACAACTTCCAACGCCACAAGAATTTATCGCTACCAAAGATACCTTCGGAGAAAGCGGCACTCCCGCTCAGTTGATGGAGAAATACGGATTGAACAATAAAGCCATAGTAAAAGCCGTTTTAAAGGTATTGAAAAGAAAATAATAGGGGTATCGTTTTGATATCACTATTGATATTTATAAAACGGAACATTATGAAAAAAACATTTCTTCTTGTGGTACTGGCCTTCTGTGGTCTTATTGCAGTTGCACAAAAAGGTTCTGGCTTCGGAATCAAAGGAGGACTCAATTACAATCAAAATGGAGATTTAATAGCATCGGTTGGTAATGCTGCAGCGGACGTTGTAGAAGGATCCAGTGGCAAGATTGGCTATCATGTTGGTTTATTCGGTAAAATAGAATTGGCCAAAATCTACATCAGACCTGAGGCTATATACACAAGTACGTCGAGTAGTTATGAAGTTGACGGTACTAGTACGGATTTAAAAATCACTAAAATAGATGTACCTGTCTTAGTGGGCATAAATTTGATAGGACCGCTACATGTTTTTGCAGGACCCGCATTTCAATATCAAGTAGAAAACGATTTGGAAGGTTTTAGCATCAATGGAGCCGAAAAAGATTTCACCGTTGGACTGCATGCCGGAATAGGCGTGAATCTAGGTAGGTTAGGTCTTGATGTTCGCTACGAAAGAGGTTTTTCAAATAATGAAGCAGACTTTATAGGCACCAATGTCACCAATGTTGACGGTCGTGTTGATTCGAGACCCTCACAAATTATTTTCGGCCTCTCTTTGAAAATTTAGACGCTAAATATTAGGAAATAAAAAAGCCCCGATTAAACACATCGGGGCTTTTTTTATGCATTATGATTTTTCCTAATTATCATTATCCAAATGATCATCTATCCCGTCGCCATCAGAATCTCTGAAACCAACAAAATTACCATCGCTATCTAATTCAATTTCATCGATAGTTGGAATTCCATCCTGGTCATCATCAGTATCATTATGATTAGGGAAGAAAACCGTTGGAGGTTCGGTATCGGCGTCGGTATTGTCATTGTTCAAATTGCCATCACCATCAAGGTCTTCCAAAATGGAAGGAATGCCGTCTCCATCAAAATCAGTGTCTTTTTCAAAAGCAAACAACGCTATTTTGAAAATTAACGGAGCGTATGCCCCGATAATTGACGTTTGAGGTGGTCGGCTAAAATACCCAAGACCTGAAGGTATGAAAATAGCCCCCACTCCAAAATCTTCAAAACTTACCGTGCCATCGCCATTTTCAATAGGGCCTGTACCCGCATGCAATTTTTCTACTCCATTGGAATATCCACGTATCAAGCCACCTGACAAGTACTGGTTCAAGGGGGTATTATGCCCATCAAAGGGCGTACCATCTAGGAGTGTTCCTTCATATTGAAGTACTACATTGTCGCCAATTGTAGGGCTTTCTCCTACCCCCATTCTTGCTTCTAAATAATATAAGGTATGGTCAATCTCCTCACCATCCTCTCGCCCAAAAGTGGCCGATTCCTCACGAATTACAACTGACTTCAACTCTGGCCTACTTATTATTGGAGTCTTATCCGCATTATCCCCAGCTATAGTATCAAACTTGATTACAAAATCAAAATCTATAGGTGGGTTTTCAAATTCCTCGTAATTGTAAAAATGGGTTTGGAGAAACGCCATAATCTCGGCATCGTCTTCAATAGCGACCTCACTCATGGTTCTAGGCGGAACGGTTTCAGCATCCAGTAATCCATCGTCATCATTCCTACAAGACCATACTCCAATTATCACTAGAAATAAAGCAATTAGCTGATTCCTTTTCATGCATTTTGTTTTGAGGTCGGCAAGATACAATTTTCCGTTATTTTTGTGGAAGACCTTAACAAAGATTTTTAATTAGCTATGCGCATAGATAAGTACTTATGGAGTACCCGATATTTCAAAACAAGAAATATAGGCACAACAGCCTGCAAAAAGGGGCAGGTCAAAATCAATGGGCAGGTTGCCAAACCATCTCGAGAAGTATATGCTATGGATAAAATAGTCGTTCGTAAAAACCAAATCGACTACCAACTCACTGTTTTGGATATACCTAAAAGTAGGGTTAGTGCCAAGTTGGTCGATAGCTATCGAAAAGACACCACGCCTAAGGAGGCTTTTAAACACGATGAATTACTCCAATATGCAAAAAATCATTACCGCAAAAAAGGAGAAGGCCGACCAACTAAAAAAGACAGAAGGGAAATCTCTGAGTATGTAGAAAACCCGTTTGAGGACTCAGAGGAAGAATAGCATGCTTATAATTTGATGATTGGCTATCTTTGAAATACATAACAATTTCCAATATGGAGCACAAAATATTATCTCACCAGCAAATACAGCATAAAATAAGACGGATAGCTTATCAGATCTATGAGGCCAATGTAAGCGAAAAAGAAATCATGATAGCTGGCATCGATGGTGACGGACTTCAATTTGCGAAGAAAATACAATCCGTTCTTCAGGATATCACAGAAGCCGAAATCACGCTCTGTAAAGTAAGTATGGATAAAGAAAACCCTCTCAAAAGTGGTGTCACTACGTCAATACCGGAAGAGAGGTATAAAAATAAATCGGTGGTTTTAGTCGATGATGTATTAAATTCGGGTACAACCTTAATTTATGGAGTACATCACTTTCTCAAGACACCTTTAAAGCAATTGAAGACCGCCGTATTAGTGAATAGAAACCACAAAAAATATCCTGTCAAAGCAGATTATAAAGGCATTTCACTATCAACATCGCTTCATGAGCATGTAAACGTGAAGTTCCAGGCGAAGAACGATGTGGTATATCTAGATTGAGAGTTGTTCGATTTCAGAACTTATCTCTTCCATCGATTTTCCATCACAAGTGATCGTATGATGCGCTTTTGAATAGAAATAATTTCTTTCAAATAAGTGTTTACCCAAAAACTCCGGCATTTCAGTTTCACTTAAATGAGCTATCAAAGGTCTTGTCGCTTTCTCTGAAGTCAAGCGAGATACCAATTCAGGAATAGTCACCCTTAAAAAGAATACGTTAGGAGTGGCATCCAATATAGTTTTCATGTTGCCACTATAACAAGGTGCTCCCCCGCCAGTTGCCAATACCATTTCATCTATATCATTCAAAAGCCTTTTTAAGTGTTCATGCTCCTTCTTGCGAAATCGAATTTGACCTTCGGTCTCAAAAATCTCCGTAATGGTCTTTCCTTCAGTTGTTTCAATGTAATCATCCAGGTCAAAAAAAGGAAGTCCTAATTTTTTGGCGAGTACTTTGCCTACTGTGGTTTTCCCACTACCCATATAACCCACCAAAATAATTTTCACCTTTCTTATTTTGGGCAAAGTTCACCTAATTCTAGATGATATCAAAGATTTCGAAAATTTCTCTACAATTGCACTTGTAGAATAAATGAATCGGTTTATATTTGCACCCGCAAACGGGAAATTTTTGCGTTGAAATTTTGACCTGGTAGCTCAGTTGGTAGAGCATCTCCCTTTTAAGGAGAGGGTCCTGGGTTCGAGCCCCAGCCAGGTCACTTTTTAAATACTTGATTATCAATGAGTTAGCAATTTTAATAATTGCTAACTTTTTTTATACAATTGATTTTCAATTACTTACAGTTTTCAATAATTTCCCATTTCAGTTAAAGCGGACGTAACCATAAAGTACTGGGTTTGGGGTTGTTTCCAAGACCTATTCAATGAGGCTCTTTCCCCGAAATGAAGAGTAACGCAATGAAGTGGCAATGTGCTGAGTGG
>JARFRH010000136.1 GCA_029287355.1 Maribacter sp.
AGGTCATGCCGTGCCTGAAGAGGAAGATCTTATCCTACATTGGCATATTTGGAATCCACAGCTAAGCGATTATGAATTGGATCGCCTTGTGGATTTCCTGAAAACATTAACCGACGAAACTTTTACACCAAAAATACCAGACACGCTACCCTCTGGGCTAAAACCTTCTGTTTAATCAATTCTAATTTAATTTACATGAAATCAACACTATCAAAAATTATTGGCGCAATCGTGGTATTAGCCGTTGGTGTGTTTTTGGGAAAATCATTTTTCTCATCGCCCAATGTAGATACCGTACCCATGCCCTCTACTATCAAGTATAGAAATGTCGGGCTGTCTAATGACACTACTAAAGTTGCCCAAAGCAACGATTTTAATGGAAAAATCATTGAAGTCAAAGATGGTAGTTCTATTCAGGAAGCTGTTAAGGCCGCCAATCCTGGTGATTTGATTCGGGTATACCCCGGAATTTATTCAGAGAATGTATACATCGACAAAGATGATATCAGTCTACAGGGAGTCGTTATCAAAGGAGAATGGCCTGTTTTGGATGGAAAAAAGGAAATAAACGATGCCTTTCTCTATTCAGGAAACGGAATTCTAATAGAGAATTTCAAGATTATCAATTACAAAGGAAATGGCATTATGGGGCAAGCCGGAAACAATTTTATAATTCGCAATAACTGGATTATCGATACCGGAGTGTATGGCATCTTTCCGCAGTACGGTAAAAACGGACTCATTGAGCACAACGTCTTAAGCGTAATTGCCGATGCTGCTATTTATGTAGGCATGTGTGATAATGTGGATGTGCTTCACAATGAGGTATTTGATAGTGTAGCCGGTATCGAGATTGAAAATTCTCGTCATTGTTTGGTCGAAAATAATTATGCCCATGACAATACAGGCGGTCTTCTAGCTTTTGTCACGCCGGGGCTACCAATAAAAACAACGTTTGACGTGATTCTCAGAAATAACTTTGTGGTCAACAATAATCATGAAAATTTTGGAGCTCCTGGATCAACAGTGGCAGGTATCCCTTCAGGAACGGGAGTTCTTATCATGGCCGCGGATGATGTTATTGTCGAAAACAATATCATTACAGGGAACAAAAATTCAGGCATAACCATTGTCGATTTGGCAACAGGTGACCCCAAGGCCAATGACCCGAATTCAGAAGGAAATCCTGATCGGGTGGTTATCCTTGATAATATCATGTACGAAAACGGGAACGACCCGACCGGCGAACTTAAAGCTATCATGCTCACCCAGATGGATACCCGTGGTCCAGACATTTTCGCCTATGGCGGCGGTACAGGAAGCACCATACGAGACAAGAATAAATACCGCACTTTTGGTTTAGGCGGTTATGGGGTCGCACAGATAACCAATACCGATGATATACCTACTATGAGGACGCCATCACCTGTAGCTGCTAGATCGGTATCAAAAGAAGAAATTGGCGAGCTTACGTATTACGGTGTATGCGCGGGTTGTCATGCTTTTGGTACTAGATTGATCGGGCCCCCTACCGAAATTATTCAGGCCATTCATAATGGTAATCCTCAGGGTATCGTCGATTATATTAATAATCCGAAAAACCTTCGTGAAGATTATCCTGAGATGCCGCCTCAAGACTATTTAGACGATAATGCGAAAATGGCCGTGGCGGAATATATTTTGGCTTTAAAACAATAGACACCCTCCGATTGGAGATTCAAATAAAAACCCCAATGCTCAGTGGCGATATGAAAGCATAGGATTCAAGGTTCATAAATCTGTCTTTGAAATATAAAAGCAAAATTGGGTATGTACCCAAATTTTTTAGGATGCATTTCAGCTAGTCAAAAATTCTAAAAAAATCGATTTAAGCTACCGAAGTCTAATAGGATCATAACAATACTGAATTTAAAAGAG
Source organism: Maribacter sp. (assembly GCA_029287355.1). Classification (GTDB taxonomy): domain Bacteria; phylum Bacteroidota; class Bacteroidia; order Flavobacteriales; family Flavobacteriaceae; genus Maribacter_C. The sequence goes on from JARFRH010000136.1 coordinate 1,918, forward strand.
ATCATTTTATCTTGCAATTCCATTAAAATACCAACCAAATGATTCAATCCTACAAGAAAAGACCCCTATTACATGAATCGTACGACACGATTATCATAGGTTCAGGAATGGGCGGTCTTGCTACAGCTGCTATACTTTCAAAGCAAGGTCAGAAGGTATTGGTACTTGAACGGCACTATACCGCAGGTGGCTTTACGCATATTTTTAAACGGAAAGGATATGAATGGGATGTTGGAATTCATTATATCGGAGAGATGCATCGAGAAAACAGCATCTTGAGAAAACTTTTCGACTATGTAAGTGACGGTCAATTGAAATGGGCCGATATGGGGGAGGTATATGATCGAATAGTTATAGGTGATCAGCAATACGATCTAGTAAAAGGAGTCAAAAACTTCAAGGACCAACTGATTTCATATTTCCCAGAGGAAGAGCCGGCAATACATAAATACGTCGATTTGGTTTTTAAGGCGGTTAAAACAAGTAAAAACTTTTACCTGAGTAAGACCCTGTCTTCATTCTTAACTGCCTTGATAGGCGGATTTATGAAAGGCCCGTTGTATAAATTTTCAGATAAGACAACAGATGAAGTCCTGCGGTCTTTAACCGATAATGAAACCTTGATTAAAGTGCTTACCGGCCAATATGGTGATTACGGTCTGCCACCAAGGCAAAGCAGTTTCTATATGCACGCTTCCTTGGTCAAACATTACTTTAGCGGAGGAAGTTTTCCAATAGGCGGTTCCTCTCAGATTGTGAAAACTATGGATGCCGTCATAGCGGCTTCAGGCGGAACTATTTTAGTCAGTGCAGAGGTAGAAGAAGTTGTTATTGAAAAGAATACCGCCATCGGTGTGCGAATGAAAGATGGGGCGCTACTTCGATCCAAAAATGTCGTGAGTAATGCTGGTATTATAACCACGTATAATAAACTATTACCACCCGAAACGGTTGAAAGCCATGGATTGGCTGCACAATTGCAAAAAGTAAAACCTTCAGGCGCACATTTAAGTTTGTATATCGGTTTAGAAGGCTCTCCGGAAACACTTCGGCTTCCAAAAACCAATTATTGGATTTACCCGGCTGAAGGTGATCATGATTCGTGCATTCAAAACTATTTGGAAGATTTGACTCAACCATTTCCAGTAGTCTATATTTCTTTTCCATCAGCCAAAGACCCCGACTGGTCAAATCGCTACCCGGGCAAAAGCACAATCGATATCATTACATTGGTTCCGTACGAGGTATTCGCAAAGTGGTCCGACAAATCATGGAAGAAAAGAGGAGCGGAATATGAGGCATTGAAAGAGGAGTTTTCCCAACGTCTGTTAAAGGAACTTTATAAACAAATGCCACAAGTGAAAGGAAAGGTAAATTGCTACGAACTTTCCACACCACTTACTACCCAGCATTTTGTCAACTATGAAAAAGGGGAGATTTATGGCTTAGATCATAGCCCCTCTCGGTTTAGGCAATCCTTTTTAAAACCCAAAACACCCATTAAGAATTTTTTCCTCACCGGTCAAGATATCGCTACTGCCGGGGTTGGGGGTGCATTGTTTTCAGGAGTATTGACTAGTATGGCCATTACCGGACGAAATGTGCTTAAAAAGTTGCCACGTACTAGGTAGACTACCAATGGGAAGTATCAATTCCTTAAATTAACGCATTTTGAATTGACTTTAGTTGCTTTTTCGTCAGATAACTAATAGTTAAGGAAATCTCTGCCTTTAAAGCTCAAAACTCTTCTGCGGATTACTTGTTCTGTTGGTTTTTTAATTTCAGATGGGCTAGGAACTAAAAGATGGTTCCCTTTTGATTTTATGATTGCTTTAGCTTTAATAGATTCCATTCCCTTTTTATAGTGTACACTATTATTAATAATCTCGAAAGGAATTTTTTTAACTTCCAGGTACTGATTAAGTTCAAAATAATAAGCGCCATCAGCAAGTAATGTTAGATTAAACCCTTTTTTGAATTTTCCAGAGGTCTGAATAGTTTCTTCATAAAATGCCTTTCCAGACAAATCCTTAATAATTAGTAGGTTGCCTTGCTTTACACGTAATAAGGTCAACATCGTAGTTTTACCGTCGTCTAGATTTCTCAATGTTGGAATATCTTTTGCGTTACCTGTTGATGCCGTAAATAATAGTACTACTATAATACTTGTTCTGATTAAATTCTTCATGATATGAAATTTTAGATTTGAAAAGACAAAATTAAGATCGAAATTTCTTTAGGAAAACATGAATATTAACCTATATATATACTGAATTAACCTTGTTTTCGCATTTTTTATTAGGGTCAGGGTTAATATAGCACATATGTGTAATCTATTGGTCTAGAGGCATATGAGGAAAAGCGTTACGGTCAGCAGAACTAACCATCAAGCAGGTTTCGGAAAAACCACAAAACAGCAAACACAGCTTAGAAAAGTGGTTCCAAAAGATATCATTGAACATTGGCAAGCTGTTGTGCCAATTTCTTTTTCTTAGCTAAACCGGTTTTAAGACGATGGGCACAGTCCTATTATTTTTGGTTGATAAGGATATAATCGACCATATGAGGCTGAAAGGGTTCCGGTAAAGGCAGCATTTCCAAACATCCTAAGATTGTACTATATTGTAGCTAATAATCAACGACCATAATCGCCCTAGAGATCAAACCACATTTTGTGTTGATGTGTTCAGGGAAAATCCATCGGTAGGTTTTACCCTGAAATGACCGCCCATAGGTATGCATGAATGCACCCAGCCGTGTAAGCTATAGATCAATGAAGAAGTTTTTCAATGCGCTTAAATTTGAAATCGAAGGCGATGTACTGACCGATGATTATTCATTGGGAATGTACGCAACGGATGCCAGTATCTATCAAATACGGCCCATTGCGATTGTACTGCCCAAAAATCGAGAAGATGTGAAGGCGGCCGTCGCCCTGGCCTACAAAAACAAAATGACGATTCTTCCCAGAGGTGCAGGAACCAGTTTGGCCGGTCAAACGGTTGGGGAATCCATGATTTTGGATTTTTCAAAATACATGAACATGGTTTTGGAAATCAACACCTCCGAAAAGTGGGTTCGCGTACAGCCCGGAATGGCAAGGGATGATTTAAACGCCATTTTAGCCCCTTATGGATTACACTTTGCGCCAGATCCTGCAACGAGCAGTAGGGCCAATATAGGGGGTATGGTGGGCAACAATTCTTCGGGTACCAAAAGTATCTTGTATGGAAAAACCGTTGACCACTTGCTCGAAGCTGATGTTCTTCTGGCCGAGGGCACGGAATTGCATTTAGAAAATTGCGATCCTGGGACATACACGCAAAAAGCAGGTCAGCATAATCGGGAAGGGGAAATTTATAGCCGCTTCGAAAAACTGGTTCGCGCACATTCCGAAGAAATCAAAGATCGTTTTCCGAAGGTAATGAGAAGGGTCGGTGGCTATAATTTGGATGAATTCGTTTATACCGACCAATGGAATTTGTGCAAATTGATTTGCGGTAGTGAAGGTACCTTGGCGACCACTCTGGAACTAAAACTGAATTTGGTCGATTTACCTAAACATAAATCGGTCTGCGTAGTTCACTTTTCAGAAGTCTTGGAAGCCATTTCGGCAGTCGAATCCATGTTAAAATACAAGCCTTCGGCGGTCGAGATTTTAGATAAAACCGTAGTTGATTTAAGTAGGGCAAATCTAACGACCAAGCATAACTGCCATTTTATTCAGGGTAAGCCGGCTGCAATTTTGATCGTAGAGTTTTATGATGAAACGGCTGAAGATGTCTTGAGGCGTCCCCAAAAAATGATTGCTGAGTTAAAAGCCAATGGCTTTGGTTATGCCTACCCACTATTTCCAGAAGGAGAATATTATGAAGATGTTTGGGTCATTCGTAAAAAAGGACTCGGGCTAATGTTGGGTTTAAAAGGGAATAAAAAACCCTTGGCCTTTATAGAAGATGCCGGAATACCCTCCGAACATTTACCGGAGTACATCGATCAAGTTTTAAAAGTATGTGAAAAACACAGCACCAAAGCGGCTATGTACGCCCATGCCAGTGTTGGAGTCATTCACGTACGCCCTATATTGGATCTTCGTCTTGCCGAAGATATTGAACGGCTAAAGCACATTGCCGATGAAGCCTTTGAATTGGTCATGAAATACGGAGGCTCATGGAGTGGCGAACACGGTGATGGCTTGGTGCGTAGTGCCTACAACAAACGCTTTTTTGGTGATACTTTGTACCATGCTTTTTTAGAGGTTAAAAAACTATTCGATCCCAATGATTTAATGAATCCCGGTAAAATTATCGAAGCGCAAACCATTGAGAAGAATCTGCGCTATGGATCAGCATATAAAGATGATGGGGTAAAGACCGAGTATGGCTATAAGGAAGAGGAAGGTTTTGAATCTGCCGTGCACATGTGTTCAGGGGTCGGCGAATGCCGCAAAGTATTGGGTGGCACCATGTGCCCGAGCTTTAAAGCTACCCGTGATGAAGAGCATTCTACACGTGGGCGTGCCAATGCCCTGAGAATGGCCATGTCAAACCAATTTGGGGCTCAGGGCTTATCGAGCAAGCGCCTGCACGAGGTGATGGATCTATGCCTTTCGTGTAAGGCCTGTAAATCGGAATGTCCGAGTAATGTTGATATGGCCAAAATGAAAAGCGATACCCTGCAGATGTATTACGACACCAATGGTATTTCCTTGCGGGATAAACTCATACGTGATTCCTCCAAATCTGCGGCTATTATTTCAGGATGGAAAGCCGGAATAGTGAATTGGATCCAAAAAAATAGGCTGTTCAAATCGATTTTGGAGCTAACGGCCAAGTTCGATAGAAGAAGAACCTTACCCGATTTTGCAAAAGAGCCATTTTATAAGTGGTTTGAGAAAAATGCCGAAAAGTCAAATATTGGCACTAAAAAGGTCGTACTATTCGCAGACACCTATTTGAACTATCATGAGCCCAATATAGGAATCAGCGCATTGGAGCTTTTGAATTCCTGTGGCTATGAGGTCATCTTGGCGAATGTTGGATGCTGTCAGCGGCCGAAAATTTCACATGGTTTTTTGAGAGATGCCAAAAGGGATGCAGCAAGTACCATAGAGGGCTTAAGTACATATTTGGGTCAAGGACTGAAAGTAGTGGTCTGTGAACCAAGTTGTGCCTCCGCCCTAAATGATGATCTGCCTGATTTAATTGCAAACCAAGAAATCGCCGAACAGCTGAAAAATGGTGTTATGATGATCGATGTTTTCTTGGCCAATGCATATGAAAACGGTGAGTTGGATGTTGATTTCGAACCCATATCGGAAGGAGTGGCCATACACGGCCATTGCCATCAGAAAGCCTTATATGGAACCCAAACGATGAAATCATTGTTGCAAAACCATAAAGTTGCTGTGACAGAAATTCCTTCAGGATGTTGTGGTATGGCCGGATCTTTTGGCTATGAAAAAGAGCACTATGCACTGTCAAAAAAAATTGGGGATGAGATTCTTTTTCCGGCTGCCGATGAACTCGCTTCGAACCATGAGCTAATTGCCTGTGGATTTAGTTGCCGTCATCAAATAGCACATTTTACAAAAGCTAATCCTAAACATTTTGTGGAAGTGATTCGGGCCATAAAAAAATGATTGAATCAGAATAGAAAAATTAAATTGATCAGTTCATCCGCTGTTAGCACAAATGTTATACTTTAGAAAGCTATAGAAAACAAACACTTATTCCAATGGAGAATTTGAAAGAATTGAACACTAGTACGCGAGTTCTAATGGGCCCCGGTCCAAGTGATGTGCACTCAAGGGTTTTAAGGGCCATGTCGACCCCTTTGGTCGGTCATTTAGATCCTGAATTTTTAATGGTCATGGATGATATCAAGGTCATGGTACAAGAAACCTTGCAGACCCAAAATCCATTGACCTTTGTAGTATCCGCTCCCGGCAGTGCCGGAATGGAATGCTGTTTGGTAAATCTATTGGAACCTGGAGACGAAGCCGTGATTTGTATACATGGGGTGTTCGGAACGCGTCTGGCAGATATCGCAGAGCGCTGCGGTGCCAAAGTGATTAAGGTCGAGGCAGATTGGGGCACCCCCATCGACCCAAACAATGTAAAAAAGGCCCTTGCGAGTTGCAAACCCAAATTAGTGGCAATAGTGCATGCCGAAACGTCAACCGGGGTTTTACAACCGCTGGAAGAAATAAGTAAAATGACTAAAGAGGCAGGTGCCTTATTGGTCGTAGACGCCGTTACCTCATTTTGTGGTACGGAACTAAAGGTGGATGAATGGGGAATCGATGCCTTATATTCCGGGAGTCAAAAATGTTTGAGTGCTCCTCCCGGACTCTCCCCTGTTACCTTTAGTCAGGCCGCAATCGATGTGTTAGAGAATAGAAAAACGAAAGTACAAAGCTGGTTTTTAGACCTGACGATGGTCAAAAATTATTGGGCGGGAGCCAAAAGGGCATACCACCATACCGCCCCTGTTTCGGCTATGTTCGCCATGCGGGAAGCCCTTCGGATTGTTTTGGAAGAAGGACTGGAAAACCGGTTTGAGCGGCATCGGAAAAATCATGAATTATTGCGGGATGGCCTAGAGCGATTGGGCTTTGAATTTTTAGTGTCGGAACCCTATCGCTTACCTATGCTGAACGCAGTCCGTATTCCGGCAGGAGTCGATGAAGCTCTGGTTAGAAAGCGACTGTTAGACGAATACAATATTGAAATTGGTGGGGGCTTGGGTCCATTTGCCGGAAAAATTTGGCGCATCGGACTTATGGGTGAAAGCGCCACACCCAATCATGTGAATATGTTAATGGCGGCTTTGAAACAGCTGATGTAAAGACCCTAGTGGGTTTTCGCAAGTCGGAAGGTCATGTGGACAGCCACAATAGTATCAACCCCAATACCCCAACCACGAAGACATAATACAAGGTAGGCCATATGGTCTTTCTGAGTACCATGCCTTCCCTACCGAGAAAGCCTACGGTGGCGCAGGCGGCAACCACATTATGAATGGCTATCATATTTCCGGCGGCAGCCCCTACAGCCTGCAGTGCCACAATGATAAATGAGGGCATGCCTAATTTTATGGCCACCCCAAATTGGAACAACCCAAACATCAAATTACTAATCGTATTGCTACCAGCAATAAAAGCGCCAAGGGCCCCGATCGAAGGCGCGAATATAGGGTAGACGGAACCCACGCTGCCGGCAACCCATTCCGCCATGGCAATGGGCATTCCAGGAAGATCTGAAGGGTTGGCCCCTGAATTGATATAAATACGCACCATAGGTACGGTAAACAGCAGCACAAACCCGGCTCCAAGAAGCATTTTGGCACTCTCCGAAAAAGCAATCCTAACATCCTTAGATTTCATTTTGTGCAGAAAAATGGTGATGAGCCCTACTAAAAGAAGGACACTTCCCGGCAAGTACAAGGGGCTACTGCTAGCGGAAATTGAAGTATTCAATATTTCGACCCAGCTTATTTTAATGCTGCTAAGCCACCCCTTTATGGGTAGTTGGGTAATCCTCGATAGCACTAATAAACCTGCTAGCATAAGGTAGGGTGCCCATGCTTTTGCCAAGGACATTTTTTGTTCTCCATCCTTGTCATCCAGTTTCACTTTCAAGGTGCCGAACCAGCTTTTTGGCCAGTTCTTTTCGTCATCGAAATTCCATGTTCGCTTGGGCATCAAAAAACCGTGCTTGGCCGCAAGAACAACTATGGGTATTCCAATCAGGGATCCCAAGAGCGATGGAAACTCGGGGCCCAAAAAAGTGCCTGTTAGAAAATAGGGAATCGTAAATGCCAGTCCGCCAAAAATGGTAAATGGCATTACTTCCAAACCTTCTTTCCAAGATGTATTCTTTCCAAAATATCGGGTCATCATGCACACCATAATGGTAGGCATCAATGTGCCGGTGATTCCATGCAATATGACCGCATTGGAGGTTACCAATTGAAGATATTCTGAAAATTCAATGCCTGTCGTGGCCAGTTCCGCCGTAAGTTCAGGGCTCTGTACCCCACCGCTGACTCCTACTAGAATGGGGGTGCCAACCGCTCCAAAAGTCACTGCCGTGCTCTGTACCATCAATCCAAGCATTACGGCACAAAAAGTTGGAAAACCCAAACCTACCATCAAGGGAGCTACAATGGCCGCTGGGGTTCCAAACCCCGCTGCGCCTTCGATGAACGATCCAAATAGCCAAGTAATGAGGATGACCTGTATTCTGCGATCTTCGGTGATGTTGGTAAACCCTTCGCGTATGACTCGAAGGGCCCTGGAATACTTTAATAAGTTCAATAGTAAAATGGCCCCGAAAATTATATACAAAATATCAAAGGTGATAAACGAACCTTGAATGACCGATGCCAAAATGTACTCGGTCGAAAAATCCCAGACAACAAAAGCGATAATTGCGGTAAGGGCAAAGGAAATTGGCATCGCCTTTATCGCAGGAATCCTAAATCCGATGAGAAGGATGGCTGCCAAGAGAATCGGTGTAAAGGCTAATAGGGCAAGTAAGGAAGATGACATAAAGGGTCGGTTTTGGTCGATTCTTGTTCGTAAAGTACAACTATTGTAAATCTGTCAATAAACGTTTCGAATGCCTAACGGTGGCGTCCTTCCAAATTTAGCCAAAAGATCGGTAAGGTGCGATTCAAGAAAGAATAGTCAATTGAAATTATATCTTCTTCATATAATCTTGCCATTATTTCTACAAAGTGTTAGGTTGCGTCTTTTATGCGATCAATCTTATAACAGTTCTTCCTTTTAATATTATGTTTATATCTTAAATGATTAATTTATTGCGTTTTTCTTTACCAAGAAAACCATAAGCAACTGAACAAAAGATACTTTAAAAACCGGTCAACCCAACATATAAATTTATGGACTACTTTCTAATTGCCGCCATATTGGTTTTCCTATCCGCTTTATTTGGGTATATAAATGTGCGATTCTTAAAATTACCCAATACCATTGGGTTGATGCTTATAACTATAGTTTTTACCTTTTTGGTGTTTGGCTTGAGTTATTTTGACGATACCCTTCTAAACGCAGAAAAGTACATTATTACCCAAATAGATTTCAAGTGGTTGTTGCTTGATGTGATGCTAAGCTTTCTGCTTTTTGCGGGTGCATTACATACTAATTTCGAACATTTAAGAGTTCAAAGATGGCCGATTTTCATATTTTCAACCTTAGGTGTTTTGGCATCCACTTTTTTAGTGGGTACCATTTTGTTTTATATGCTCCCACTTATTGGGTTTGAAGTAAATTATATCTATTGCCTATTATTTGGCAGCTTGATCTCTCCAACAGATCCAATTGCCGTTTTAGGAATATTAAAGAAAGCCGGAGTCCCCAAAAAATTGGAAACAAAAATTGTTGGAGAATCCCTTTTTAACGATGGTGTTGGAGTTGTCATATTTCTTACGATTTTTCAAGTTGCAACGCTTGGCGTAGCAGCGGTGGAAGCCTCTCACATTTTTGAATTATTTCTGGTAGAAGTAATTGGCGGGATAGTATTAGGACTTGTTTTAGGTTGGTTAGCGTATCGATTCATGAGAAAAATTGACGACTATCAAATCGAAGTCATTATCACCTTGGCCGTGGTAATGGTTGGTACGGTTATCGCACAGCAACTTCATATGTCGGCTCCCTTGGCCATGGTAACAGCAGGCTTGATGATTGGTAATGATAGGAGTCGGGAAAATGCCATGTCTGAACAAACAGAGAAATATGTAGACAATTTCTGGGAGCTCATCGATATTTTGTTAAACACGATCTTATTTGTACTGATCGGCATGGAGATGCTCGTTTTGTCGTTCAGGCAAGATTATTTGCTGGCGGGCCTGTTGGCCATACCCATAATACTTCTAAGTCGTTTTCTTTCCCTGTTATTGCCTATAAACTTTTTTAAGAGAAAACTTGGTTTTGTTCCCAGAACAAATCTGGTCATGACCTGGGGAGGCCTCAGAGGCGGTATATCAATAGCGTTGGCATTGAGTTTAACAGCGGTTATGGAAAGAGAGCTTTTTTTGTTTATAACCTACATTGTAGTGGTATTTTCAATTTTGATTCAGGGCTTGACTATCGAAAAATTAGTAAAGAAGTTATATAAGTTAAAAACATAAAACTCCAAATTTTATGAAGTGCGGTTTTTAGGTTGCAAAGAAGTATTTGGAATTCCTTACCTATTTGGAAAAAGCAAGGTAATCATGAAGCGGGTGACTAGTAAAAAATAAGCGGTAGAAACGAAGTTAGGGTATACTGTATTGGAAAATGAAAGTAACGCGCTACCCCTCATTTCTGAAGTCCTAGTAACCGAAGCTAATGATATTCGTCATAGTTGTTTCATATTTTCCATAATAGTTTTGATACTAGGAAAATAATAGTATACCCTTTATGGAATTCATAGACTACTACAAAGTACTGGGCATTGGGAAGAAAGCCTCTGAAACCGATATTAAAAAAGCATATCGGAAGCTGGCCCGAAAATTTCATCCAGATCTAAATCCAAATGATACGGAAGCCGAAAAAAAATTCAAGCAGATCAATGAGGCAAATGAAGTGCTAAGCGACCCTGAAAAACGTAAGAAGTATGACCAGTACGGCAAAGACTGGCAGCATGCGGAAGAATTTGAAAAACAAAAGAAAGCACGCCAGCAGGAGAGTGGTTTTGGTGGCTACACCTATTCCGGAGGACAATCCGCTGATGATTTTTCAGACTTTTTTGAGAACATGTTCGGAGGTGGTGGTTTTCGGTCATCACGCCGTTCGGCAAGATTCCGAGGACAGGATTTTAATGCGGAACTACAATTAAACTTAACCGATACGCTTACTTCACATAAACAAACGCTGACGGTAAACAACAAAAAAATTCGAATTACCATCCCGGCGGGTGTTGAACACGGCCAGACCATTAAAATTGCCGGCCATGGCGGACAAGGGGTTAACAATGGGCCTGCTGGAGATCTGTATATTACCTTCAACATTCGAAATAATACGGCCTTTGGTCGGGAAAATGCCGACTTGTATAAATCACAAGAAATACCTTTGACGACAGCGGTTCTCGGTGGGGAGATTACCATAGCTACCTTAAGTGGTAAAGTGAAACTAAAAGTAAAACCGGGAACGGCAAACGGGACGAAGGTGAAACTAAAGGGTAAAGGCTTGCCAAAATATAAAAAGGAAGGCCAATTCGGGGATTTCTTCGTTACCTACAAGGTAAAAATACCGACAAAACTTAACAAAAGGCAAAACGAGCTTTTTCAACAACTTCAAGAAACAAATCTATAATCTAGCGTTTATGGAAATAGAATTTACATATATTAAAGATTTTTGTAGTAGTCATGACATAGAGGAAAGCTTTATATTCGAGCTACATGAATACGAATTGATAGACTTGGGAAGTGTCAATAATCAACAATGTATTTTTATCGAGGAACTTCCCAAAGTAGAGAAAATGGTGCGCTTACATCGTGACCTCAATATCAATCTAGAGGGACTTGGGGCTATTTACCATCTTTTGGATAGGACTATAGCCTTGCAAAATGAAGTTCAGCTGCTGAAAAAACGGCTAAATCGATAAGAGTAGAATTAATTTTCTACGGCGTAGATATTCTTTAAAAGAGCTATCACTAGACCCTCGTGATAAATCTCCAAATCATAGCGTATCCTTATTTTAGTGCCAAGGGGTGCATGGTAATAAATAACCCAGGCATCGGCCTCCTTGGTGCCGATACAACCATTGGAATAAGCCTTTCCCAATGTATTAGGGTTTGTAGTCGGGTGTATCATCTGCCCGTTTCTTACACCATTGATTTCCGTCTCGATCCACGGTATTTGTGGCATCATGGTCGTTTTTTCATCGTCCCTTTTCGTCAAATAAAACTGTTTCCCATCTACTGGGTTGTAAAAGTCCGGATGTTTTACATGGTCAACTATAGTGCCTGTTCCAGTTTTGGTCCTCAAGTCGGTTACGCGGTCCCCAAATTTCAAATAGCGTTCTCTATTTTGCCCTACCCGAATGGGAAAAGTATGCATCAAAATCGAATCTTGAAAAATCCGCAATTTAAATTCGGGGATATTGATATCGATTTCAGTGTTGCCAAAATCTTCCAACATACGACAAGCACTTAGCGAATCTGGAATCTTCAAGACATTACCTTTAGGCAGTACGATCATTTTCCTTTGATCGTACACAAAGGAATCTTTAACGATCATCCGATAGTAATCGGTATTCGCCAAAGTATCCATAATCCATGGATTGTTTCTGACCAAAAGATGTTCGGATAAGGGATATGGCACCAAGGAGTCATACTTGGTTACCAAAGAATCCATGTATTCAAAATACTCCCTAACCCTAATATTCTTAATTACCGGTACCTCTTTAGGCAGTACGAATTCGTTGCTAAGCGCTGGTGAAATATGGGCCATATCGGCTTGTTCTTTTTTCAATACCGATTTGTCACGGACATTACAAGAAATCAAAAAAAGTAACCAGATACTAGAAAGGACAAAATAGACAAATGCGAATCGAATCATATCAATTTCCAATTTTACCAATTACACAACAGAGATATGATTTGATCTTACGACTAAAAATGTTCTTTTCATCTACTAAGGAGTTGCCCAATTTGGCGGGCGTTCTCTTTACCTTGAAATAAGTAGCATCAGTAACATGGTCAAAGGATGTAATGTTCGTCTCTACCT
>JARFRH010000163.1 GCA_029287355.1 Maribacter sp.
ATATTCCGTCACTTAAAATGTACCTTTCATCGAAAAAAATGTAGTTCATCGAAAATATGGGAAGATTGAAGATAGGCGTCCAATAAAGAAAGGAGGGTGGCGTTCTGTAATCCTAAGTGTCACGTTATGACTCTTGAACAATTGACCCAAATCATCAAAATCGGTTTTTAGGTTCCCAAATGCCTAAAGAAAGATTCAAAACCTACAAACATGAAAAAAGTATTTTGTAACATCTTCGGACATCACTACTCCGTATCGAAAAAGGTCACCCAACACATCAAAGAGTACAAATGCATTCATTGTGGCAAGCAAGTGACCACCGATGTGAGTGGAAACCTTTCCATTTTGACTCCAGAATTGAAGGATATCAATAAAACACTGGAAAATATATATCAAAAAAGACATAGCGCTGCTGAGCAAGCCGCTTAACTATGCTTTGGCACCCGAATTCTGATTCGTAAAGGTCAGAATTCAAGATTTATTCCCGGAAATTAAGTTAGCTCCGCTACTCTTACCTGTCGTTCGCCCCACAACAGTTTAGAAAGGATTGCGCTTGATTTTTGGGAATTTTTTATTTCAAAATTTACATTTACCTCATTTAAGAACAGGGTCTTTGCTTAGTTTGTGATTTTTTCAAAATTCGAAATCATTTTATCAGTCATTTTTTTTAGTGCCGCATCCGGCAAATCATGCCCCATATTTTCAATCCATAAACTATCTGCGTTCCGAATGGTGGCAACCAATTTTTTGCCGTGGGAAATGGGTATCACGGGGTCTTGTTCCCCATGAATAATCAGTGTAGGGATATTTAGATGCTGTAGTTTTTCGAGGCGCGATTCGGAATTCAAAATAGCGGCATAATGATGCCTGGCCGCCATTAAATTATAGCCTTTTCGTTCTTTAAGATTGTAATACGCAACTTCTGATAGGGTTTTGACATCAATAGCTCCCGTTGCTTTCGCCATCAAGATTCTTTTTTGAATAATCTGACGTTCTATTTGCCCTTTTTTGTTTCCAAAGAAGCCTTTTTTGAGTACCACACGTATCATTTTTGGCAGAACTTCATCTGAAATAGGGGGCAATTCATCATCCGCGACATCTCCCGATGACATAATCGAAGTAAGCGAAGTTGTTCTGTCTATATGTTCTATGGCGATAATCTGTGCTATCATGCCCCCCATAGAAACACCCACGATATGCGACTTTTTAATAGTTGCTGAATTCAAAACTGCAATGGCATCATTCGCCATATCCGTCAGGGTGTACGGCTTTTTTCGATTCCATTTTTCCTCGGATGAGGAGAGGCCTGTTCCACGATGGTCATATCGAATGACTTGATATCCGGCTTTGGTGAAGTTTGCAACGAAATCAGGGGGCCAACTCATAGCATCTTGGCCATTACCCATAATGAGCAATACGGTTCCTTTAATGGTAACATCCGGACTGATTTTCTCATACCAGATTTTATGACCATCAGATTGGGCAAATTTGGTTTCTCCCTTTATGATTCTAGGCATTGGACTGTTGACCACGAGGCTAATAGTCTTTTTATCTTCTTTGGAAAGTTTAGGAATAGAAGCACAGGAGTACATCAAGATTCCAAAGAAAATACAAATAAACAGGTTTATTAAGATCTTAATGATCGCTGATATTGGTCTTGTTTTCTTCAATAGAGTGTTTTTTAGCTCTTTGTTCATTCTTTCTATAAAAATACGCGATAAATCCGATTGCCAATAGCGTGCCGAATAATGAAGGCAAGTATTGGCTATGCGGCTGGTATGCGTCAAAGGCGGTTCCTGTTGCAGCTGCCAATAGGGCCGTAAAAGCAGAAACCATTTTGTAAATATGCTCGTATAGCCAAAGGTTTCCGTATTGGTCGGCAGGAATCAAATAGCGTAACAAATCATAAAGTATAATTAAAAAAAGGGCACCCAAGGTGGCATAAATAATCACAGGTGACCAGATCATACCAATGCTCTTGATATAGAATAAAAAGTAAATACCAGTGGATACGGCAAATAGGGCCGCTAAAATATCTTGACGATTGATTTTGTTGGTTTTGTTTTTTAAAACCCGCATGCCCGAATAGGCATTGTAGCCACTAAGTACGGTAATCACCAATAGGAATTGGTTGACTTCAAAAATTAGGACTCCAAAAAGCCCAGTAGCGACAACAAGGGTCAGAAAATATAAAAACAACCTACCACTTTTTCGGTGCGCTTTCCCTCCCTTAGGTGCGGTCAGTGCTATTACTCCTAAGAGTAGTGCGATCAGTCCGCTAGCGACGTGTACGAAGATGTTGGCTTTATGCCAGAATTCAAGATTTTCCATGTGAATTGTTTTAGGCAAACCTCAATAAAACATTGCTGCCAAGCGACCCACCCCGTGGGCTGAAACCTATTCGTCCAAATTTTTCTTGTATGCAGATGGGGAGACTCCCGTATACTTCTTAAAATAGCGGTTAAAGGAAGATTTCGATTTAAAGCCGCAATCGAAGGCAATACCCAAAACCGACAAATGGACAAAATCTAAGGAAGAGAGTTTCTGTTTGGCTTCTTCAACGCGGTAGCGATTGACAAAATCGTAGAAGTTCATCTCAAAGTGCTGGTTGATGATCTGTGAGAGATGTGGCTGTGAGATTTCACTTTGATCGGCAAGTATTGATAAGTTAAGGTTCTCATCCAAAAATGGCTTTTCGATTTCCATGTGTTCCGTTAATCGATTTGCCAAACTTTTGATTTTTTCTGGGGTAAGTCCCGATTTGGAATAGGATGCTTTTCCGGGTATACTGTTATCTATATCCAAACTTGGAATTTCTTGAGAATCAATATTGGAGAATATCGCAGTTTGTCGAAACCCGTAAAATCCGAAGGCAATTAACATAAGGCTTAGGCATATACCAACAAGTGCAAAAGCATTTTTAATTGGAAAAAGTTGAAATTGAATTGCCCCGAAAATCAAAAAGGAAGCTAACACAAAAAGTATCAAATAGGCATACACCACATAACGTACCCATTTCAAATTGATTTTTTCATCAAATGAGAAAAGGGCAACAATGGTTTGTCTATGTCTTCTGAGCAAAAACAAATCCCAAATGCAATATACCAAACCTGAGATGGCCAAAGGGATGGCGTAGTATTGCATCCATAGTGGCGGATTTTCAGGAAACTCAAAATAGGCATTGACTACTTTGAGGTCAAGATTATCTTTTTGTTGAAAAATAAATAAGAAGGCAACATAAATGGCATATACCCCCAAATGCAGCAGCGCGGTTTTCCAAGAAACGCGGTGCCCGGTTAGGGATAAAATATAAAGGAATAACAATGGCGCGCCGAGCATAGGTAGGCCAAAAGACAGTATTGCCCATAGGCCACGGATTTCGAATTGGTATATTGTAACTTCATAAAAGACGATTTGGCCCAAGATGACCAAAATCCATCCTAAAAACAGATAATCGCTCTGGTCTTTGTTCCTCTTAAAAAACAGGAGCAATAACATAAGGGCGCCTATTCCCAATCCCGCATTTAAGATGAATTCCATATATGTCGAGGTATAAAGAAACTACAAACTACGCAATTTAATTCCCTTCGGAAAACGAATTCCACCCCTGTGCTGTCAACGGAATTTTAGTATTCGCCCGTGTAATCAAATGTGCTCCTTCAGAGGCGTCTGTCATATGGCCGATAACCGTAAAATTCGGATTCCCTTTTATCTTATCGAAGTCTTTTTGATCAATAGTACATAGCAGCTCATAATCTTCACCGCCACTTAGGGCAATTGTAGTGCTATCAATCTTGAACTCTTCGGTCACTGAAATTACAGTGGGGTCTAGGGGAATTTTATCCTCAAATAAATTACAACCAACATTACTATGCTTGCATAGATGCAAGATTTCCGAAGAGAGTCCGTCACTGATATCGATCATCGCCTTAGGCCGTACTTCCAATTGTCTCAAAAGTTCGACAATATCCTTTCGTGCCTCTGGTTTCAACTGTCGCTCCACGATATAGGAGTAAGGCTCCAAATCAGGCTGGTTGTTGGGGTTGACTTTAAAAACCTCTTTTTCACGTTCCAAGACCTGAAGACCCATATAGGCGGCACCTAAATCCCCGGAAACCACCAGCAGATCATTGGATTGTGCTCCACTTCTATAAACGATGTCTTTTTCGAGTTGCTCACCTAGGGCAGTAATACTTAAAAGCAAACCTGTTGTTGATGAGGTGGTATCTCCTCCAATCAGGTCAATTTTATATTTTTTACAGGCCAGGGAGATACCTTCATATAGTTCTTCCAAGGCTTCTAGCGGAAAACGATTCGAAGCAGCAACAGAAACCGTGATTTGGGTTGCAATTGCGTTCATCGCATAGATGTCTGACAGATTTACCATCACCGCTTTGTATCCCAAATGTTTTAGGGGCATATAACTCAAGTCAAAATGCACTCCTTCCACAAGCAAATCAGTAGAAATTATAGTCTTGTTTTTGTGGTCAATAACAGCCGCATCATCGCCTATTCCTTTTCGGGTGGAATCATGGGTAATGGGGAAGTTTCGGGTCAAATGGTCGATCAATCCAAATTCACCTAATTTTTCAAGGGATGTTCGTTCTTGGTTCTTATCAGCTAACATGCTGCAAAAATAAGGGGAATCAATCAAAGGGTTCATGTTTCATGCATAAAATACAATTTCCGGAAAGGTTACCCATCTTTTTCGTCAAATGGGATATGGTAAACATGGTTTAAACCGTTATGTAGTAAACCATCCGGTTTTAGAAATAATATCTTTGCTGAAAAGAAATCAAAGTAGAAACTATGCAAAAGTGCTTCTTAATAGTATTCACCGCCATTTTGCTTCTTGCTTGTGGCAATGATGATGCTTCTTCCAATAATCAGGAAATAATTATTGATCAGTTGGATAATGGAAATGCGAATTCTTCAGATTCCGCACCATGTGAAAATGGGATGGCAGGCGTATATCCTTGCAACGGGTTTGATCTTGTTGGAAGAATAGATTTAACCGAATTTGATGCTCAAGGTGGCAATGACATTTGGGGATGGACTGATACCGTTACTGGAAAAGAATATGCGATAATGGGTCTAGACAATGGTACAGCCTTCATAGATATTTCTGATTCAAATAATATTCAGTATTTGGGCAAGTTGCCTTCTGCAACCGTGGCAAGTAGTTGGCGAGATTTGAAGGTTTACCAAGACCATGCTTTTATTGTTTCAGAAGCTTCTGACCATGGGATGCAAGTATTTGATTTAACGCGACTTAGAAATGTTGCCAGTCCTCCTCAAACTTTTGATGAAGATGCCCGTTACACCGGTTTGGGGTCTGCACATAATATAGTCATCAATGAGAACACAGGTTTTGCTTATATCGTAGGTACAGATCGTGCAGATGTTTTTAATGGCGGTGCGCATTTTATTGATATTCAAGACCCTAAAAATCCTATAGCTGCAGGTGGCTATGGTGAAAATGGCTATTCTCATGATGCCCAAGTTGTAAGCTACAATGGCCCGGATTCCGATTATGCAGGGCGAGAAATCTATATTGGTTCAAATGAAGATGTTGTAATTATTGTTGATGTAACGGATAAAGAGAACCCCACTACTATTTCTTCCGTATTTTATCCAAGCAGATCCTATACCCATCAAGGCTGGTTTACCGATGACCAACACTATTTTATTTTAGGCGATGAGCTCGACGAGGTTGATTTTGGATTTAAAACCAGAACTTTAATCTTCGATTTTACCGATTTGGATAATCCGGTACTGCATGATACCTATGAAGGTGCCACGAGTGCAATAGATCATAATGGCTATGTTAAGGGAAACGAGTATTACTTATCAAATTATTCAGCTGGCGTTCGTGTTCTGGATATTTCGAACATTGCCGGAAAATCAATTTCTGAAACACATTTTTTTGACACTTTCACTAGCTCCGATAGCGCTCAATTTACAGGTGTTTGGAGTGTCTACCCTTATTTTTCCAGTGGTAAAATAATTGTAAGTGATATAAACTCTGGTCTCTTCGTTATCAAAAAATCAAATTAGTGAAATACAGTTTTCATATCGTTTTGGTACTGCTATTGATTTCTTGTTCGAAAGATTTCGAAGTGGTTCGTCCTGACACTGTAAAAGAGGTTTCTTTTTTGGGCGAATTGGAGTTTATCAAAACCTATGGTGGCTCGGGGGAAGATACACCTCGAGCGATTATTGGTACTGCAGATGGGGGTTTTGCCGTTTTAGGATTTTCAAATAGTACTGATGGTGACCTACAAGGAAAGAATTTGGCAGTCAACGATTATTGGTTATTGAAATTAGATAGCGACGGAGCATTACAATGGAGCAAGACTTATGGGGGAAGTAAAGATGACCGCGGGCAGAGTTTGGTTCAAACTCAAGATGGTGGCTTTGCTTTGACCGGTTATGCCATGAGTGATGATGGCGATGGTAGCGTGAACAAAGGATTTCACGATAACTGGGTGGTGAAAGTAGATGCTCAAGGAGATGTCGAATGGGAAAAGAGTTATGGATTTTCAGGCCATGATCATTCCTATGATATCTTGGATACAGGTGATGGCGGCTTCTTTTTTGCAGGATTTTTGGACATCACCTCCGCGCGAGCAGATGGCAATACGGAAAAATCAAGTGCTCTTACACGTCATGGTGTGGGAGAGTTTTGGGGAACAAAGATTGACGAAAAGGCCAAGGTACAATGGCGTGGGTATTATGGGGGAACCAATAATGATAGAGCGCATGCCGTAGTTCGTGCCAATGATGGAGGCTATGTAATGGCCGGTTTTACCGAAAGTGATGATTTCGATGTCAAAAATTCCCGGGGCAGTTATGATTTTTGGGCAGTCAAAATAGATGATAATGGAAACTCGGTCTGGCAAAGCTCTTTTGGGGGTACCGGAATTGAAAGAGCCCAAGATATAGCAAATACACATGATGGAGGCTATGTCATTACAGGCAGTACCTTTAGCACTGATGTTGACGTTTCAAAAAATCACGGTGAGTCCGATATTTGGTTGATTAAAGTGGATGATTCCGGTCGTCTTGTTTGGGACAAATCATTTGGTGGAAGCCAATTCGATGCGGCGCAGAGTGTTTCTCCTAGTCGTGATGGGGGATATATCATCGTCGGAAATTCCAAAAGTTTGGATTCGGGCGCCAACGTCAACGCCGGCGAAAATGATATTTGGCTCATAAAGACCGATGCCAATGGCGATATGGTTTGGCAAAAATCATTTGGAGGCTCAGGTCTGGATTATGGCTTTGACGCCGTTGAAACTTCCGCCGGGGCCATTGTTTTAGTTGGCGAGACTGCAAGTGCTGATTTTGAAGGTGTTGAAAACAAAGGAAAATCGGATACTGTCATTATCAAAATCAAATAGCGAATTCAAATTACAATTTACTGCCAAATCTTCGGCCAACAGCTTATCTAAGTCTAGGGTTGATCATAGAAACCCCTTATTACCACATTCGTTATATTAATGTTAGGAACTGTTGTAAAAACAGACTTATGACCTATATTTGTAAACTATTTAGAATCATACCAAATAAAATTTGGTATTAATATATAAAACTATGGTTCAAGTATCAGAAACGGCCAAGCAGAAAGTCATCAGTTTATTGACAGAAGGTGGGTTTAATGCTGAAAAGGATTACGTTCGAGTTGGAGTAAAAAGTGGCGGCTGCAGTGGGTTATCCTATGAATTGGATTTTGATAATAAGATGGGGGAAACCGATAAGGTTTTCGAAGATAACGGTGTGCGTATTATTGTAGATAAAAAGAGCTTTTTATACCTCGTTGGTACTGTATTGGAGTATTCCGGCGGCCTAAACGGAAAAGGTTTTGTGTTTAATAACCCTAATGCGCAGCGCACTTGTGGTTGCGGCGAGAGTTTTTCATTATAAATTGTTGATTGCGAATTACCGATTGACGAATTGAGAATGTATGGCATATACTGAAGAAGAATTAAAGAAAGAACTAGAGACCAAAGAGTATGAATATGGTTTCTATACGGATATTGAGTCCGATACCTTTCCAAAAGGATTAAGTGAAGACATTGTTCGCGCGATTTCCAAAAAGAAAAACGAGCCCGAATGGATGACCGATTGGCGTTTGGAAGCTTTTCGTAGCTGGGAAAAAATGGAGGAACCCGAATGGGCCAATGTTCATTACGAGAAACCCGATTTTCAGGCGATCAGTTACTATTCTGCTCCCAAGGCTGCTGACCCAAATAAATCAATGGACGATGTGGATCCCGATTTGTTGGAAATGTATCGAAAATTAGGAATTTCTGTTGATGAGCAAAAGAAATTGCAAAATGTTGCCGTTGATATTGTTGTAGACTCTGTTTCAGTAGCAACGACTTTTAAAAAGACTTTGGCAGAAAAGGGAATTATCTTCATGCCTATATCGGAGGCAATTCAAGAGCATCCGGAGTTGATCAAAAAATATATGGGGACAGTCGTTCCAAAAACGGATAATTTTTACGCTGCCTTGAATTCTGCGGTCTTTACCGATGGTTCTTTCTGTTACATTCCAAAAGGCGTAAGATGTCCTATGGAATTGTCCACTTATTTTAGAATTAATGAAGGCGGTACGGGTCAATTCGAACGTACCTTGGTCATTGCGGATGAAAGTAGTTATGTGAGTTATTTGGAAGGTTGTACAGCACCATCACGAGATGAAAATCAACTGCATGCAGCCGTTGTTGAGTTGATAGCCTTGGACGACGCCGAAATAAAATACTCAACGGTACAAAACTGGTACCCCGGTAACAGTGAAGGAAAAGGTGGGGTCTACAACTTTGTTACGAAAAGAGGTATCTGTGAGAAGAATGCAAAAATTTCATGGACACAAGTCGAGACAGGTTCTGCGGTAACGTGGAAATATCCTTCTTGTATTCTCAAAGGAAATAATTCAGTTGGGGAGTTTTATTCTATTGCAGTAACCAACAACTACCAGCAAGCGGATACTGGCACCAAAATGATTCATTTAGGGAAGAACACAAAAAGCACCATCATTTCAAAAGGTATTTCTGCGGGAAAATCCCAAAATAGCTATAGAGGCTTGGTTCAGATTGGTTCAAGAGCGGAAAATGCTCGAAACTTTTCGCAATGTGATTCTTTGTTGATGGGCAATGATTGCGGAGCACACACCTTCCCCTATATCGAAGCAAAAAACAAATCGGCACAAATAGAACACGAGGCCACGACGAGTAAAATTGGAGAGGACCAGATTTTCTACTGCAACCAAAGAGGTATCGAAACCGAAAAAGCAATTGCTTTAATCGTAAACGGATTTAGTAAAGAGGTCTTGAATAAACTGCCTATGGAGTTTGCGGTGGAAGCACAAAAGCTTTTGGAAATAAGCTTAGAAGGTTCTGTAGGATAAGAAAAAAGTAAATGAAAAAATCAGTATTGGGGCTTTTACTATTACTTGTAGTATTTGCTTGCAAAGAGAATAAAAAGGAAAATGCAAAAACTGCCTTGTCAGTTGAAAAAAAGGAAAAAGCAGCTATTAAGTTGTATACTTTTGATGGGGGCACAGTGCAGGTTAATCAGTTACGACTATTTTCACAGGATAGCTCTTACGCTGGCCTGAGCAAGGACTTCGCAGATGCATTTTATGTGATTCAACACCCAAAGGGCAACCTCATGTGGGATGCTGGTCTTCCTGAAGGATTGGTTGGCATGCCGGAGCCATTTACATCCGCTGATGGGGCCTTTACAGTTTCTCGAAAGGACTCCCTAGTGAATCAGTTGAAAGCTATTGGAATGACGGTAGATGATTTTGATTACATCGCACTTTCACATACCCATTTTGATCATAGTGGTCACGCCAATGCTTTAAAAAATGCTACCTGGTTAGTCCCTGAAACGGAATATGATTTTATTACGAGTGAGGAAATGAAAAAAGATAATGCCGATTTGTATAATGCCATAATAGATTTGACCAAGATCAAGAAACTTAAGGGAGACTATGATGTGTTTGGTGATGGTACGGTGGTCTTGAAATACGCACCTGGTCATACGCCTGGTCACCAAGTACTATTTTTAGATTTAGTGAATCACGGCCCTATGCTTTTATCGGGAGATTTAGATCATTTTTCCGAAAACAGAGAGTTTAGAAGAATTCCCATTTTCAATTATGATGTAAAACAGACAAATGCCAGTATGGACATGTTCGAAGCTTTTGCCAAAGAAAAGGATGCAAAAGTCTACCTACAGCACTCAAGAGAAGATTTTAATAAAATGCCTAAGACACCCAAATTTCTAAATTAAAGAGTATGCTTAAGATAAATGATTTGCACGCGAGTGTAGAGGATAAGGAAATATTAAAAGGAATCAACTTGACCGTAAACGCAGGGGAAGTTCATGCGATCATGGGTCCCAATGGCTCGGGTAAAAGTACCTTAGCGTCGGTTATTGCCGGAAAAGAAGAATTCGAGGTTACTAAGGGCAATGTGGAATTGGATGGCGAAGATTTGGAAGATGATGCTCCTGAAGAACGCGCACACAAGGGCGTGTTTTTATCATTTCAATATCCGGTCGAGATTCCGGGCGTGTCGGTGACGAACTTTATGAAAACGGCAATCAACGAGACTCGTAAAGCAAAAGGGCTAGAAGATATGCCGGCAAGCCAGATGTTGAAGTTGATTCGCGAGAAGGCTGAAATGTTGGAGATTGACCGTAAGTTTTTGTCGCGTTCGCTAAATGAGGGTTTTTCCGGTGGTGAAAAGAAGCGAAATGAAATCTTTCAAATGGCAATGCTAGAGCCTAAATTGGCCATCTTAGACGAAACCGATTCTGGTTTGGATATCGACGCACTGCGCATCGTGGCAA
>JARFRH010000192.1 GCA_029287355.1 Maribacter sp.
AAGACAATTATAAATAAGGACAAGTCTTCCTGACCGTATAGGAAGATTACCCTAATACGAAATTGCATCATACTTAATCTATTTAGAGATAATTATGAAACATCACTTTCTATTTTCTTTTCCTTCCTAGCTGCCATAACATTTCCTCATGTATTGGAGATAAACCGAATTAAAAATACTTAGAACTTCACTCGAAAGCTTAAATTTGGAGTGATGCCCAAAGAAGTACTTTCAACGGTTTCGAGTAGATCGTTGTCATCCAACCGATAAAAAATGTTCAAGACATTTTTTCTATTGGTAAAGTTCAATACCGATGCACCAAGTGAAGCTTTGACATTTCCACCGATATCAAAATCGTAGATAACCGAAGCATCTGCTCTTAGATATTCCGGAAGCCGACTACTATTCGGGTCATCGTACAAGATTTGTGCTGGAAAAAAAGTAGTGTCAACCGGATTATCGGCAATAGGTTCGGTAAAAGGTCGCCCCGATCGATAATTCAACCCCAAACCAAATCTTAATGAATTCAGAGTCAGGGTCCCCGCCAAGGTCGCTGCATGGCGGATATCGAGGTTATTAGGGAAATTCGATGGGTCAATTGCCTCAAACGTATAGGTGTTGATATTGTAAGTGTAACTGGCCCAAAGGCTGTATTGCTTCGTTTTTCGATTGATCAAGAACTCTATGCCCTTCACATCATATTTTCCTATTTCACCGCTAAATTGATTTTGATTTTGAAAACCTTGGGTCGAAGTACTGATATCATTTACTTCTTTATAAAAACCTTCAAGGCCTACATAAAGGTTTCTCGAGTCGTAATTGAGTCCGAAAGAACCTTGTTTACTTCTGGTAATGGGCAAAGTGGTTCCGTCGGAAACAATCCATCTGCGCTTCTCAATACCCAAGAAATTTTGTTCCAAATCAACAATCTGATTGGTGGCCTGACTTTTAAATTCTCCAAGTACAATCGCCTTTAATTCAGGTGTAATCAAATAATTCAGGCTTAATCGTGGTTCTATAATGAATTCCTCGAAATTGCCAGGATTTTCCAAATAGTTTAACCGTACACCTCCACGGGTAAATAGTTTTTTGTCGGGTGATTCATAAACCAATTCTGAGAAGAAAGAATTGGCATTCACAATATCAATAACATCACTTTTAAAAATAGGCTCGTTCACCGTGGTTACATTCGTAATACCCGTTTGATTGAGTTGGTAACCATTAAGCCACTGCAGGGCCTCATTTAGTTTATAATTCACCGATAATTTGGCTGAGGTTTCGATTACTTCATTGTTTTGAAAAATTTCTTGTGGACCTCTTGATGATATATTGCGGGCATCGAGATTATAGCGCGTATAATAAGCGTTTACAGATGTTGAAAATCGGTCGCTCCATTGACTGTCCAAAGCCCCTCCAAAGGAAATATTGGTTTGATCCAAGGCGCTCTCCGAAGTGCGATCCAGTTCAGGTCGACGTTCCGTATAATCCAAAAGATTATTGATATTGATGAAGCTCATTCTGAACTTGTGATTCTCACTCAAGTCATATAAGATTTTTCCTGTAAAATCATAAAAATAAAATCGATCGTCTCGCGCTATAGTTGTAGTTTCCGTTGTGCCACCGACCACTTTGTTGCTTTGAAAAGCTCTATTGAAAAAGGTATCGAAAGTAGGAGTGTTGAAAAAATCAGTCATGGAACGTCGTGCGGAAAATTGAAAGGCGAGTTTATCGCCAACTGATAATTGCCCATAGACATCACCGCTGATGAGATTGAATCCTGCACCACCATAAAAATCGGTTTCGATTTTGTCTTTCGTGCGCATATCGATAACACCACTCACACCATCACCGTAGGTTGCACTTGTTCCATTTTTAATTAAGGTTACTTTTCCAGTCAAATACGGATTAAAGGCGGATATTAAGCCAAAAAAGTGTCCGGATTGGTACATCTTGATACCATCCCAAAGGATGAGGTTTTGGTCATTGCTTCCACCGCGTATATTAATGTCAGAGACCGTTTCGTCAACACTTTTTATGCCTGGTAAGGCCTGTACGGTTTGCAGGATATCCGGTTCGCTTAATCCTGGTAAAATGCCAAATTCCTCGGCATTCAATTCAATACTGGCGTCCAATTGTTTTATCAGACCTTTAGTCAGGAATTCGTAGACAACCACTTCTTCCAATTGCTGATAAAATTGGGCTAGCAACAGTGTTGAACATGGTTTTGAATCCAGTAGTTCTTCTGCAGCTACGAATAAGGTTTTGAAACCCAGATGCTTTATTTGTAATTTGGCATTTCTGGGGATGTTATTCAATGAGAAGCTACCATCTAGGTCAGTGGTTATGGCAAGATCGGTACCCAATACTTCTATAGTGGCACCGGTTACGGTATTCTGTTTGAAATTATCTAGAACAAAACCACAAATGTCAACCGTAGTACTTTTGGTGAGCGCATAATACCGATCATTTAGTTTTTGGATTTTAATCTGGGTTTTATCCGCTATGTAGTCTAATATCTCCTGAAGATGAACTGTATCGGGCGCAGTAATCTCAACCCTACGCACATCATCGTCAACATATGAAAACTTGATATCGAATCGAGTTTCGAGCTCGTGTAGATACGTGATGAGATACGATGGGTTCTTTGCTGATTCTTGTGCCTTTATATGGAAAAGGGTAAATAAAAAGAGCAGACCACAAAGAAAAACTATACGTTTATTCCGCTTTTTGGGCATAGAAGAGCACTTTATCGCCCTCTAATTTAAACTTTATTTGCGAAGGCATGCTAATACTCTTCAACGCTAAATTAGTATCCGTATTGCTAAAAGATCCAGTATATAATTGCTCAGTATCTATATACTCTGTTTCAACCCTTAGGTTGTGCTGTCTTTCAAATTCCTGAAGTACATATTTCAAAGGAATACTTTTAAAAGAGCTTTCAGAATGTATCCAAGAAGGTTCTTCTGCTTTCGTAATTTGCGATTCAACAATTTGCCCATTAATTGCCATGAAGGAACTACCTGCAGGTAATTTGGTTTCCTTTCCTTCAAAGGTTACACTTACAAGACCTTCAAAACAAGTTACCTCAAAGAAGCCTTCGCGATTTTCAACATTGAACTGGGTACCTAAAACGGCAACCGAACCAGCATCAGTTGCAACGATAAAACGTTTGCCTTTAGCAACTTTGAAAAAAGCTTCACCTCTTAATTTGACATTGCGTTGCTCATCCCATTTCTTCTCGCTGTAAGATAATTGAGAATCTGCGTTAAGAATAACTTCCGAGTTGTCCGGAAGTACAACCTCCCTGTTCTCTGCATATTGCGTCGTTACTTTTTCATCAAGGGTGTTTATATAGAAATAAGAACCAATAACCAAAAAGGCTGCTACCGCGGCCACTTTCATGAATTTCTTGAATGGATTGAGCTGTACTACTTTGGTTTGCTGAAGTGTACGTCTGTTATTGACTGCCATCAAAACCTCATCTTCATTGAACTCCGGTGCTTCCAAATCATTGGAAGCATCAAGAATTCTCTGATAAGAAGCATACTCCTCGGATTTTTTAAATTCCGCGAGCTCTACCTCAGAGAGTTCGTTATTTAACCATTTTGCCAAGTAATTTTCTTGCATGTTTTCTATACTTTACACGTTAATAACACTTAGAAAATAAAAAACCCTACTTTTCTTAGTGTGCAGTGCCCAATGGAAGTAGGCGGTACAATTATCGCTGCTCACTAACACTGGCACCGTTCGCTTTTTAGATTCCATCGATCTGCGCCCGCAAACTCTTTAATGCCAAATGCATTCGTTTCTCTATAGCTTTCACGCTTACACCCTCCATTTCTGCTATTTCTTTGTATTTTTTTCCATCAATCCTATTTAATAGGAAAGTGGTACGCTGATTTTCAGGTAAACTATCAAGGGCATTTTCCAATTTTCCTCTGAATTCATCTTCCTCCATGAGAAATTCAGGAGTCTCATTGGTACTCTTTAGACTCTTGTCGGCATATTTCAATCGAACCTTTTCCGCCTTGATCACATTGAGGTATAGATTGTTCGCAACCTTGTAAACAAAAGCCTTCGCTTTTTCGGGGGAGACTTTGGCGCAGTTCTCCCATAATTTCACAAATGCCTCTTGTACAGCGTCATGGGCTTTCTCTTCGTTGCCGAATTTATAATATATGTAGTTAAAAACCGTTTTAGAGTTAGTTTTGAAGATAGTGCTGAAGATCGACTCTTCACAAACATTATTTTGGGTTTCGATGTTCAAAAGGTTGGTTTTGTTTATACTAGTTTAAATTTTTTTAACAAGAAATAATTGCGGTATTAAACAATTGTCAAGTGCTGATAAATAAGCGCTTACAACCAAATTTTAAACGCCTTCTTTTCAAAGATATTTCAAATAAAATAAAAAATGATAGTAGGGTGTTTTTAAAATCGATTGTTTTAAACTCGAATTAACAAATAAATCCAAATCGTTATGAAAAAGTATTTTAAATCTGCAATGTTCGCAAGCCTACTTGCAGTTGCACTGAGCTTTACCGCTTGTCAAAAGGAGTATGACCCTATAGTTGAAACAAGTGAGGAAGAAACGATGACTGCTAATTCTGCAGCAGCTAGTTTAATGACCAACATGGTCTCTAATGATGGTTCTTATGATAATATCGTTGATGGTTCGAGCTGTTTTGATGTCCGTTTTCCCTATACCGTTTCAGTAAACGGATTGGAACTTACCATAAACTCAAAAGACGATCTTCGTTTGATCGAGGAGATTTTTGATTCCCTTGATGAGGATAATGATATTCTGGATATCATTTTTCCTGTAACCATTACCATGGCCGATTATTCGGATATCACCATCAATAACCTTGCGGAATTAAGTGAGCACGCTGAAGAATGTATTGAAGGTGGGAATGACGATGATATTGAATGTATCGATGTTATTTATCCTGTTACTTTCTTTACGTATGACAGAGAAGAACAACAAACAGGTTCTGTAACTGTTGAGAGTGATAAGGAGATGAGAAGGTTCTTTGCCGGCTTGGATATGGAAGATATTATCAGTCTTCAATTTCCTGTAATGTTCGAAATGTATGATGGAACTAAGATTACAGTTAACAATATAGAAGAGTTGAGAGCTGCCATAGAGCGCGCCAAAGAAGCATGTGATGAGGATGATGATAATGATTACAACGATGACGATTTCACGAAGGAACGATTGGATAACCTTTTGGCCGAATGCCCATGGTTGGTCAAAGAATTAAGAAGAAACGACCAAAATAATTCAGAACAATATGAGAATTATTTAGTGAATTTCAATGAGGATGGTAGTGTTATAGTTAAAGACCGGGAAGGTAATGTTTTGATCGGCGAATGGATGACCAGGGTTTCTGACTATAGAGTATTGTTGAAATTGGAATTTGACGTCTTGGTTGATTTTAGTCTAGAGTGGTTTGTTTACGAAATTGACGGAGATCGAATAAAGCTCTATGCCGGTGAGGGTGATAAGATTGTATTGAAAACTACCTGTGGTGAAGCGCCTGAAGTTTGCGATGCTGATTTTATTCAGGACACACTATCGACATGTAGATGGGTAGTAGCCAATGCGGAAGGAGGATTTCTAGAAAATTTGAATATTGATTTTTCAAATATGAACATTCATGTTCGAAATCCTGATGGCGTAGTTGAAGACGAAGGTAATTGGAGTATTGATGGTGAGGTTTTGGTTTTCAATAATTTGAGCATGACACTAGCCAATTATATAGGCGAATGGACGGTCATCGAATGTGCCCCACACAGATTTAAGATCAAGCGAGGTGATGAGTATCTCATTATCGAAAAGGACTGTGAATAATTAGGAACAAATAGAATAAGGTACAATGTAATACTACCTTTTTTGCCCCACGTTTTTTGAAAGAGCATCTATCGTAAGATAGGTGCTCTTTTGCTTTTGATTCCAAATCAGGATTTAAATTAAATGGCCCATTAAATTTCGGGTGATACTATATTTTCTTCAGTACTAAAGCTGCTTTCCCATTGGTATTCCTTAAATTTGCTTTTCTTCAAAATCTAGGAAAAAGATGTTCGATAATTTAAGCGAAAAGCTCGATAAAGCCTTACATGTTCTAAAGGGACATGGACAGATTACTGAAATAAACGTCGCTGAAACTACCAAGGAAGTTCGTCGCGCACTACTTGACGCGGATGTTAACTTCAAGATAGCCAAAGAATTTACGAACAGGGTCAAAGAAAAGGCATTGGGTCAAAACGTATTGACCACCTTACAACCAGGTCAGTTGATGGTGAAGATCGTTAAAGACGAACTGACCCAACTCATGGGAGGAGAGACCGAAGGAATTGACCTGTCAGGAAATCCTTCGATCATTTTGATGTCTGGCTTACAAGGATCGGGTAAAACCACTTTTTCTGGAAAATTAGCGAAGTACTTGATGACCAAAAAAGGAAAGAAGCCTTTATTGGTTGCCTGTGATGTATATCGTCCTGCTGCGATTGATCAATTGCATGTGGTGGGTGAGCAAATAGGCGTTGAGGTGTATTCAGATCGTGGGAACTCTGATCCCGTGGACATCGCCAAAGCTGGTATCGCCCAAGGGAAATCAAAAGGTTGTAATGTAATCATCATTGATACTGCTGGCCGTTTGGCGGTTGATGAGAAAATGATGGATGAAATTTCCAATATCCACAAGGCTATTCAACCCCAAGAAACCCTTTTTGTAGTAGATTCCATGACGGGTCAAGATGCCGTGAATACGGCAAAGGCATTTAATGATATTTTAAATTTTGATGGCGTAATTCTTACGAAGTTAGATGGTGATACCAGGGGTGGTGCTGCCATTTCCATCAAATCAGTCGTTGATAAACCGATAAAATTCATCGGTACGGGTGAGAAAATGGAGGCTATTGACGTGTTCCATCCTGCTCGAATGGCGGATCGTATTTTGGGAATGGGGGATGTGATTTCCCTTGTGGAAAGAGCTCAGGATCAATTTGACGAAGAGGAGGCACGAAAAATTCAAAAGAAAATAGCCAAGAATAAGTTTGGTTTTGATGATTTTCTGTCACAAATACAGCAGATTAAGAAGATGGGTAACATCAAAGATTTGATGGGGATGATTCCTGGAGCGGGCAAAGCTTTGAAGGGGATGGACATTGATGATGATGCCTTTAAACACATTGAAGCGATTATTTATTCGATGACACCAGAAGAACGGGCTACACCAACTAAGCTTGATGCAAGTCGAAAAAAGCGCATAGCAAAAGGCAGCGGCCGTGATGTAAAGGATGTCAATCAGCTACTCAAGCAATTTGATCAAATGAGCAAAATGATGAAATTGATGCAGGGTAGTCGTGGTAAGAAGATGATGCAAATGATGGGCGGGATGAAAGGAATGAACTAGAATACTAACCTCATATAGTAGAGCGCATGGAAATATTGGACGGCAAGAAAATATCCAACGATATTAAATCAGAGATCAAAGCTGAAGTTGATAAAATGAAAGAGCGTGGTGAAAAAGTACCACATCTTGCCGCTGTCATTGTTGGTAGCGATGGTGCAAGTTTGACCTATGTCGGTAGCAAGGTCCGTTCTTGTGAACGCGTTGGTTTTGAGTCCACCTTGGTGCAAATGCCAAGCACGACCTCAGAACAAGAATTGTTAAAGAAAATCGAGGAACTCAATCAAGATGATAATATCGACGGGTTTATTGTGCAACTACCCTTACCAGACCAAATCGATACACAGAAGGTCATCATGGCAGTACATCCGGATAAAGATGTAGACGGATTCCATCCTATGAACTTTGGAAAAATGGCATTGGATATGAGCACCTTCATACCTGCCACGCCTTTTGGTATTTTAGAGTTGTTAGAGCGATATAAAGTAGATACCAAAGGAAAGCATACGGTTGTCATCGGACGAAGTCACATTGTTGGGCGACCAATGAGTATTTTGATGGGAAGAAAAGGCTGGCCAGGTAATTCGACCGTAACTTTGACGCATAGTCAAACAAAGAATATAACCCAAATTACTTCACAGGCCGATATCATAATATCCGCTCTTGGGGTGCCCAATTTCTTAAAAGCAGAAATGGTCAAAGACGATGCCGTGGTTATTGATGTGGGAATAACAAGGGTTCCAGATGAATCTCGACCACGGGGATATTATCTTACTGGTGATGTTGATTTCGAGAATGTGAGCAAGAAGGCATCCTATATAACCCCAGTTCCGGGTGGAGTAGGGCCAATGACCATTGCGATGTTATTGAAAAACACACTGCTCGCACGTGAGCGACACCGCAGTCGTTCTTAAATATCTCTAAACCTATAAACCCTTTTCAGAAACAGTACTGCTTGTTTGCGTCGTATCATTGGGTATCAGAATATTAATATCATTGCTATCATCATAATCACAGCTGCTCATGCCAATAATCGTCGTAAATAGTAGCGCGATAAAAAGTAACTTTTTCATGGGGCTATTTTTGTAGGTCATGTTTGAGGCTATTTTAAAATGTGTCGATTATTTTAAAATCGCCCGTGAATTAGTAACGTTGAAATCTAGCTTTTCTTGCCCATTGATTTACTTAAAATCAGTATCTTTTGAGTAAATAACCAGCATCATGAAATACGCCCTTTTTTCCATCCTATTGGCATGGAGTCTACTAGGCTGTCAACCGAATTCCGATAACACTAGAACGGTCAGTATAAATGTCTCCTTTTCGGAAGAAATAAGTCCTGCCATAAAAGATGGTCGACTGCTCTTGATGTTGTCCAATAATGATGAGAAAGAACCAAGGTTTCAAATCAATGATGGCCTAAGCACTCAATTGATTTATGGGATGAACGTAGATGGAATGAATCCCGGCCGGGTGATAACGTTCAACGAGGAAATTTTTGGTTACCCTTATCCTAGCCTCTCTGAAGTGCCGCCCGGAGAATATTATGTACAGGCTTTATTGCATGTATATGAAACGTTCAACCTTTCCACAGGTCATACAGTGAAATTGCCAATGGATAATGGAGAAGGACAGCAATGGAATAAATCGCCCGGGAACATATATAGTAAGCCTTTTAAGATGACCATTACCGAAAAAGGAATCGAAAATGTAGCTGTGGTCATGGATCAAATAATCCCTCCGATTAAAGAACCTGAGGATACGGAGTGGATTAAACATATTAAATTCAAGTCTGAAAAGCTATCCGAGTTTTGGGGAAGGGACATTTATCTAGGGGCCCATGTGCTTTTGCCAAAGGGTTTTAACGAACACCCGGAAGCAAAATATCCGCTGATGATATTTCACGGTCATTTTCCATCCGATTTCAGTGGATTTCGAACTACTCCGCCTGATCCCAATCTAAAGCCAGAGTATGCGGCACGTTTTGATTTGGAGGGTTATAATTTGATACAACAGCAAGAAGCATATAATTTTTATAAGCGATGGAATGAACCTGATTTTCCCCGAATGTTGATTATTGAAATTCAACACCCTACGCCATACTATGATGATTCCTATGCGGTAAATTCGGCAAGTCAAGGACCTTATGGTGACGCGATTACCCATGAACTGATTCCACATATCGAAAAAGAATTTCGAGGAATCGGAGCCGGCTGGTCGCGATTTCTATATGGTGGATCTACCGGTGGTTGGGAGGCTTTGGCGGTTCAAGTGAAATACCCGGAGGAATACAACGGTTGTTTCGCTGCTTGTCCGGATCCGATAGATTTCAGGGCGTATTGCCTCACCAATATCTATGAGGACGAGAATGCATACTATTATGATAGTGATCATAAAAAACTCGAAGTGCCTTCGCATCGCGATTATTTGGGTCAAATTCAATCTACATTGCGTCAAGGAAATCATCTGGAGTTAGTGCTCGGTGATAAAAGTCGTTCGGGTCAACAATGGGATATTTGGGAGGCCACCTATTCTCCGCAAGGAGAAGATGGTTACCCCGTTCGTCTTTGGGATAAAATGACAGGAGAAATAGATCATAAGGTTGCCGAATATTGGAAAGAGAACTACGATCTCAAATACATTCTAGAACGTGATTGGGACAAACTAGGAGATAATCTAAAAGGAAAAATAAATATTTATTGTGGTGATATGGACAACTACTATCTCAATAATGCCGTCTATTTAATGGAAGATTTTTTAGAAAGTACTACAAATCCGTATTATGATGGTGAAGTTTTATACGGAGATCGCGCAGAGCATTGTTGGAATGGTGATCCCGATCAACCTAATGCGATTAGCCGTTTAAGGTACAACAGTATGTATGTGCCCAAAGTCATGAAGCGGATTGCGGAGAGTGCGCCAAAAGGGGCTGATTTGACAAGTTGGAGATATAAATAAGATGTTATGAATAAAACAAATAAAGTAGCCTGGTTCGTTTTCGTCTTTTTGGCAATTGGTGTTGGCCTTTATCCCTTGCTGTATTTTGTGTTTGATGACGACTTTGGCCTATTGGCCTCTAAATCAGATGAATTATTGGCTAACGTCTTATGGAATATCGGCTTCTATGGCCATATTCTTTTGGGGGGGGTGGCACTTTTAGTAGGATGGGTGCAGTTCAGTAAAAAATTAAGGAATACGAATTTAAAAAGACACCGCACCATCGGTAAAATTTATGTCGTCGCCGCTCTTATTAGCGGTGTTTGCGGGTTCTTTATTGCCTTTTATGCGAACGGTGGATTGATTACCACAATTGGGTTTATGTGTCTTGCAATAATATGGCTGTTTTCAACCCTGAAAGCATATTTTGCTGTGCGTAAAGGTGATTTACAATTGCATCAAGGCATGATGATCTATAGCTATGCAGCTTGCTTTGCGGCGGTTACACTGCGCATTTGGTTGCCTTTGTTGTCCTTGGTCTTTCAAGATTTTACCATTGCATATCGCATTGTGGCCTGGTTATGTTGGGTGCCTAATATAATAGTTGCTTTTTTCTGGATTAAGAAGAGGGGGCTTATAATAGGTTAGGCCCCTTTTGACTTTCATTACTTTCATGTTCTTTGCTATGATTCTGGCAACGAATCCGTCAAATTAAATAATGTCGAATTACTACCTCTTTTTTGAAGATATCCGTATCGCCCGAATATTTAATCCATTATAAACTATAACGTGAAATTAAGAAACTCAACAAGGAAGATTTTCATAGTATTAATCCTGGGAGGACTATTATTGCTTGCAAAATATATTATAAACCGCAGTAATGTTATTTTCAATCTGCATTCAATAGGGAAGTCCAATGCAATTGAAGTGGCGGCTTCCGAACCGGTTCTAGCGGTATTTTCACTCCTTCCTAGAGAACCTAAAAGGGTAATCGAATCATTCAATCATTATAGGCTAACGCTTACCAATACTGACCATTGGGACATCAAGCGAGAAGAGATTGCCAAATTGGACGATAGTATCCCTTTGATGATTACGGTAGAAACCTGGGATAGTCGGATGATTATTTCACGCTGGAACAACCCGTTGGATGAAGTGGTAAAAGGCAAGTATGACCTTGTTATCAAGCAACTTTGCACCGAACTAATTGGGACTCGGCCAAATGTATATTTGCGTTTTAATCCCGAAATGGAAGTTCCTGTAAAACGATATCCCTGGCAGCGATACGGTATTCATTATATAGAAGCATTCCGTCACTTTTCTTTGCTATGTAAAACGCATGCTTCACAAGTAAAACAAGTTTGGGCCCCGGCCGGTTATCCCGGAACTATGGAATATTATCCAGGGGATGATGTTGTCGATGCGGCATCGGTAACCATTAAAAGCGAATCTGAAACACCTCTCACCGTATACCCTAAAGACTATTCTTTGGAATATGATTTAATGAGAAGGTTGCATCGCCTAAGGTTTATAAACAAACCTATTTTTGTAATGGGGTCCCAAAATATGAACAATGATTCTATTAATGCCGAACTCGTTTCTTCAATCTCAAATAAGATCGATGCGCATAAATACATCATATATGCAAAAGAGAACTTCCAACGTCCAAAGGTGAAGATTCGAGATGGTCTTGAAAATGAAATCTTAATTGGGCTCTATGATCCACAATCACTGTTGAATGAAGATGAATCAGTAAGGGTGGAACATCTTTTTACTGATTTTGACCACTTGAATAATGGTAGCTTTGAAAAAAGTTTTAAAAGTGTATTGGATCGCGGACACGATGTCATTGTGACCTTTGAGCCATTGAGCAACCCAAGGGAGAAAACGGACTTGGATGTTCTTCGGCATGTGACCGAGGGAAAATATGATCGTGAAATTGCCCGATTATATTCCATTATCACAGCAACGGATCACCACGTCTATTTACGCTATGCACATGAAATGGAAATTCCGATTACCCGTTACCCTTGGCAAAGCCAAGACCCTTTGGATTACATAAAATCATACCGTTATTTCATGACCTTCAATGATTCGCTCCCAGCAAGGTTAAAACGGGTATGGGGTCCTGCAGGGGATAGAGGGTCCATTGAATGGTGGCCCGGAAACGATGTCGTGGATTATATGAGCATTGCAATTTATGGCTTGCCCGATAAAAATATTACGGATCCCGAAAAACAAGAATCTTTTTCGACCATTTTTAATCGTAAGATTTGGCGTCTTCGGTTTATTGATAAACCAATTTTTATAACGGAATTCGGAGTGAAAGGCCCTGAAGAATTTCAATCCAAATGGCTTGAAAACGCTGCTAAAGTCATTCGTGATAACCCTAGGGTAAAAGGGGTGAACTATTTTAACATGACAGACACTCCTAAGGCATGGGGAAAAATCAAGCCCCCGGATTGGAGTATTTCCGAAAAATCATTCCATCACTTTTTAGAAACCTTAAATGAATAATGGATATGAGGTGAAGACCGTTATAATTTCATGGTATGCTTAGCGGGATTCTAAATCTCCTTTTACTATCTTGTAGTTCGATCATTCATATCATAAATCCATTCAACAGAAAATGAAATATATAGTTACAATACTCTGTTTTTGTTTATCCATACTTTTTTCCAATGCCCAGACAGGAAAGGTCTTTGACAATCTTTCCATGACCAGTAAAATATTAAAAGGCGAACGCAACTATGCGGTATATCTTCCACCGGATTATGACACTTCAGAGCGTAGCTATCCGGTTTTGTATTTGTTGCACGGTGCAACGGATGATCATACGGGTTGGGTGCA
The DNA here is from genome assembly GCA_029287355.1 of Maribacter sp. GTDB lineage: Bacteria > Bacteroidota > Bacteroidia > Flavobacteriales > Flavobacteriaceae > Maribacter_C. Next base: position 13,197 of record JARFRH010000192.1, read on the forward strand.
GTTCGGGGAGGTTTTGCGTATTACCGATAATGCGATCAAAGATGGTACGGCAACACCAATGATCATTATTATGCCAGATGCGGATACCGGTAAAATGGGCTATTTCAATCAAGGGGCAGTTTGGCCTTATGAAGATTTCTTTTTTGAAGAATTCATGCCCTTTGTCGAACAAAAATATCGCATCAAAGGGGAGAAAAGATACCGAGCCGTTGCAGGCCTCTCCATGGGTGGAGGCGGTTCTTTGATGTACGCCTTGCACCATCCTGAACTGTTTTCCTCGGCTTGTCCGTTGAGTGCATATATTGGTCCTTTGACTGTTGAGGATCTTAAAGCGCGTATAAATAGAGGCGATGTAAAATATACTGACACTGAGATTCAAGAATATTTTAAACAGCACAATGCTTTGGAATTGTTAAAAACAGTTCCCGTGGAAGAGGTGAAATCCGTTCGTTGGTATATCGATTGTGGTGATGACGATTTTCTTTATGAGGGGAATAGTTTGGTGCATATCGCCATGAAGAAAAAAGAAATTCCGCATGAATATCGCGTGCGCGATGGGCGACATAGCTGGACTTATTGGCGCGAAGCTTTGCCCACTGTTTTAGGTTTTGTTTCCGACGCATTTCATCAGTATTAGAATAGTATGGATTTTAAAAAAATAGTGATTCAGGCTTTCATTGGCGCCTTATTATTCACGATTATTTCCGTTATACTTGCGGGTGAATATACCCAAGAAGTATGGATTGAAAAGGCTTTAAGAGGGCTTCTATTTGGTGCGGTGTATGGTGTATTTTTAGTAGTAAGAGAAAAATTTATTAAAAAGTAATATGGAATATCGAAAATTTGGAAGAACCAATTGGCCCGTAAGTGAAATTGGATATGGCATGTGGGGAATGGCAGGCTGGACAGAGAGCAGTGATATACAATCGGCAAAGAGTTTAGATGTAGCCGTAGAAAATGGCGTTACCTTTTTCGATACTGCATGGGGCTATGGCGAAGGGCATAGCGAAGAGTTACTCGGGCAGTTGGTGCGCAGACATCCTTCCCAAAAACTGTATACGGCAAGTAAAATTCCACCAAAGAATTTTCAATGGCCCGCAAAGCCTGAATATGCTTTTGAAGATTCTTATCCTACTTCCCATATTATGGAATACACGGAGAAGACTTTGAAAAACCTTGGGCTTGAACAAATCGATTTGATGCAATTTCATACCTGGGATGATGGCTGGTCGCATCGAGAAGAATGGCAACGTGCGATAGAAGACTTAAAAACTTCGGGAAAAATCGGGGCTATGGGCATCAGTGTCAATCGCTGGGAACCCGAAAACGGAATCAAAGCCTTAAAGACAGGAATGCTTGATGCCGTACAGGTGATTTATAACATCTTTGATCAAGCACCTGAAGATGTCCTTTTTCCATTATGTGACCAATTGAATATCGGGGTCATTGCGCGGGTTCCGTTTGATGAAGGCACCCTGACAGGAAATCTTACCAAGGAAACTATTTTTCCTGAAGGAGATTGGAGAGGTACCTATTTTGTGCCGGAAAATTTGAATTCGAGCGTAGATCACGCCGATGCCTTAAGACCTTTGATTCCAGAACACATGACTATGGCTGAAATGGCGCTCCGTTTTATCACAATGAATACATCTGTGAGTACCATTATACCCGGCATGAGAAAAGAAAGAAATGTGTTGGCCAATGTTGCGACTAGCGATGGAAAAGGTCTGTCTAAAGAACTACATCAAGAACTCAAAAAACATCGCTGGGATAGAACCCCAACAGAATGGTCGCAATAGTTGTGATTTAGAGGAGCTTTTTCACGAAGAAACAACCCCTATTTCTAGTGACAGATTGCTTCACTCCGCTCGTAATGACGATTTTTATAAAGATGTCCTCCCCTGTTAAGGGGACACCGATAGCTATCGGGGGATAGGCAGAGGTGTCATTTCGCAAACAGTTGTCCTAAATCCTAAAAAGCCTTGAATTCCAAAGCGTTCCCCGCAGGGTCTAAAAAGAACATGGTAGCCTGCTCCCCTGGTTTTCCTTCAAAACGAATATAAGGTTCGATTTTGAATTGAACTCCTTTGGCTTTCAATTCTTTAGAGAAGGATTTAAAAGTATCCCAAGGCAATACAACGCCATAATGCGGTACAGGAACATCATGCCCGTCAACGGGGTTGTGATGTAATTCTTCCGTTTCTGATTTGGGTTTGTAGTGAATCACCAATTGATGTCCGAAGAGATTAAAATCTACCCAGTGGTCACTGCTGCGACCTTCTTCACAATTCAGTACTTCGCGGTAAAAAATTCGGCATTCAGATAGATTGTGAACCGGTATGGCAATGTGAAAGGGAGATACGTTTTGCATATTTTTTAAGTGTCATCCTGAGCGTAGTCGAATGGCTTCAGTGATATGGGTTAAACATAAATCTAAAATACTTCTTTCCTACGAATTCAGAAAATCTACGATCTGTTCGTTCACTTTATCTTGTTGCATTGAATGACCTAATCCTTCCGTACTGATAAGTTTGCTGCCTTTCCAATTGGCATGTACCTTTTGTGAAGCATGATAAGGAGTGATTTTATCCTCTCGATCATGAAATAATAGTCCTGTTGAGGTATTGGATTTTATATATTCTGAGGTAGAGAAATCACGAATATGAAATCCGAATAGGTTAAAAATATATGAATCCAGAGCACCCATAACCCGTTTGTTGAATTGGAGTAATTTTTGATAGTGCTCCATAAGTTCATAAAATTCGGAGGGAGAGGCCACTGTGACCGTTTTTCCTATAGCCGTATTTCGGTTCTTGTACTCATTGTAGATAATGGTCATACCACCAAAAGAATGCCCAACGAGGTTTTGCGGTCGATAGCGTTCGATAAGATTTTGAAGCACCTCCGCATACAAGGGCACATATAATTGTTTGCCAGTAGAATACCCATGCGCAGGGGCATCAAAGGCAATAACATTGAAGTTGGCTTCTTTCAATTTTGTGATGAGCATACGCCAACGATAGGTATTGCTTTCCCATCCATGAATAAGTAAAATGGTTTCTTTACTTCCTGGCCATAGATAGGTCTGTACGGTGTGTTCCGCTATTTCAAGACGCTCATGTTTGGCCGTATCTAGAAAATCAACTTGTTGCGGTAGTACCTTGCCCTTTCTTATAGTAGAAAAAAGATGGAACGCTTTATTCCCAACCTTCTTTTTTGAAAATAGAGCAAGTAAATTAAAATAGCTGCCATAAAGAAGCGGCGCTAGGTTTTTCATATTTTGACGCACAAGTTACTTTTAGTAACTTGGTAAGTAATAATAACCAAAATTAAGGCTTCTTTTTTAAATTCGAAAGAGGTTTCATTACTAAACTTAAGTATTAAAATGGAAACTGTTACTGATAATCAAAAGCTTAAGGTGGCTAAAAAATTAAAAAAAATGTTCGGTCATATTGATTTGAAAACCGAAACCTATTGCCCCATTCGTGATGTGATGGCATTGGCTTCTGATAAATGGAGCATTCTTATCATGTTGTACCTTGGGTATTTTCCGGTACTGCGTTTCAATAAGCTTAAAAAATATGTCTATGGAATTTCCAATAAGGTACTCAGTGAGCGTTTGAAAATGTTGGAATCCGATGGATACTTAACTAGAACCATGTACCCTGAAGTTCCTATTCGTGTAGAGTATCAATTGACCAATTTTGGACACTCCTATTTGCGAAAATTATTGGAATTGACAGAATGGGCAACTTCGCACGGAGACACCGTAATAAAGAATCGGAAGAAGTTTAAAACCGCTTAAAAGAGACAACTCAAAAGCTTTCCCAACCCACCATCATATATTTTATTTTGGCAGCATCAGGTATCTGAACTGCTTCTATATTTACACTTGATGTATATTGCAAGCTAGACGGAAGCTCTTTCTTGTCTATGGTGAAATACACATCGCTATTCTTAACGAAAACAACGACATTATTCAATGAAGTCTGTATTTTCTTGATCGCATATTTCGCTTTAATATCCTTGAAAGTGCTGTTGATACCAATACCATTTTCGGTCTGAAAACGTGCATCGCGAACGTTGATATTTTCAATTACGGGAATACTATCATTTGAAGGTGTCAGGGTAAACAAATGGGTGCCTCCCTTTTCAAATATTTTGATTTTGGTCGCGCCAAAACCTTGTAAAAGTTTTACCGTATCCTTAACTATTGAATCTTGGTCGAAAATGACTTCCAAATCACGGGCCAAACTGCCTTTCTCCAATTTGCCAATACTATTCTTTGTGATTAAAAAGGTAGTATCGATTTCCTTTTCGCAACCCATTGTTAGTAACAGTAAAACTAAAATTGAAATTAAGATCTTGTTCATTGATTTTATTATGAAGTGATTGATGAATTCGAATTTCATTATCAATTAGCGGAGCACTTTTTTCAAAACACCCAATACACCCCTAATGAAAGTAGCACTGGTCAAAACCTTTATTATGGGGTTTTGGCGTGTACTTCGCCTACTTGATGTTCTTCTAGTCGTCTTTTTTGATTTTTCCTTTTCTGCGACGAGTTCGGCCTTCTCTATTTTTTCATTCAATATTTCGTAGGCACTTTCCCTATCGATGACCTCGCCATATTTTTTGACCAGCTCAGAATTTTTGATGACGGACTTAAGTTCTCGATCCGTTAGCACATCCATTCGACTCATTGGAGCTCTTAACAGTGTAGCCGCTAGAGGAGTAGGTCTTCCTTTTTCATCGAGGGCCGAGATTAAGGCCTCTCCAATACCTAATGATGTCAATACCTCTTTTGTATCATAATACTCCGAAATGGGATAATTTTCAGCGGTCAATTTGATCGCTTTACGATCTCTGGCGGTAAAAGCACGCAATGCGTGTTGCACTTTTAAGCCTAATTGAGCTAGCACTTCGTTCGGAACGTCTGTAGGATTCTGTGTTACGAAATATAACCCAATACCTTTTGAACGTATCAACTTCACAATACCCTCAATCTGATCTAACAAGGCTTTCGAAGCTTCATTGAAAATTAAATGGGCTTCATCGATGAATAATATGAGTTCAGGTCGGTCACTATCACCTTGTTCCGGAAAAGTCGAATATATTTCGGCCAGTAAACTCAACATAAAGGTTGAGAATAATTTGGGCCTATCTTGTATATCGGTTAGGCGGATGATATTGATATACCCCTTTCCATTTTCATCGATCCGGGTAAGGTCTTCCACCTCAAAGGATTTTTCCCCGAAAAATAGTTCAGCCCCTTGTTGTTCCAATTCGATAATTTTTCTGAGAATGGTGCCTGTCGAACTGGTCGAAATCCTTCCGTATTCTTTCGCGAACTCCGCTTTGCCAGCACCGGTGGCGTATTGAAGTACTTTTTTAAAGTCTTTAAGGTCTAGTAAGGGTAATTTATTATCATCACAATACTTGAAGACCACGGCAACAATACCTTCTTGGGTAGGGCTTAGGTCTAATATTCTAGATAGGAGAGTAGGGCCGAATTCAGAAACCGTGGCTCTTAACTTCACGCCAGCTTGTTCACTTAAGGAAAGTATTTCAACAGGAAAATTCTTGGCCTCGAAAGGGAGTCCTATTTTGGCATGACGTTCATCGATTTTCGGATGCCCAGGACTTGGCTCGGCAATGCCGCTTAAATCCCCTTTTAAATCCATCAATAAAACAGGAATTCCCTTCTCCGATAGATTTTCCGCCAAAACTTGCAAGGTCTTCGTTTTACCGGTGCCCGTAGCTCCGGCGATGAGTCCGTGCCGGTTAAGGGTCTTTAAAGGTATTTTTACATGGGCATTGGTAACAGCCTCCCCATCAAGCATGGCGGCTCCCATAATAATGAAATCACCCTTGGTGGTATATCCCTTTTCAATGTGTGAAAAGAATTCATCTTTGGTACTCATTTGGATTATTTTGCATAAAAATAGGGCATTTTTAGGCAACACAAAAAGAGATAATTGTAGATGCAAACAAAATATCAGGATAATTAGGTTGATAAAAAATTGAATTTGAGGATTTTTTGTTTAAAAAAACCGAAATCCACTATACTTTCATTCATTTGGCCAACAAAAAGAAGATTTTTGTATAAATTTAAATGCCTAACAGGAATGAAGCCCTGTAAAGAATTTTTCCAATTTATTTTTCAAGACCCTATGCTATACTTTGATAAGAAAACTTTTAGTGCGCTTGCAGTAACTTTGTTCATTCTTTGTTTTACGGCCTGCAACACGAATGATAAGAAAGAAAAAGAACAAAAAGCCGCAGCTGAACAGATGAACAACTATGATACTGCCGAACTTACAATTCAACGCGGAATGGTATTATTTAATCAGCATTGCGCAAGCTGTCATAATTTCAATGAAAATGTAATTGGTCCGAACTTGGCTGGTGTTACTTCAAATGTGTCTAAAGACTGGTTAGTCAAATTTATTGAAAACCCCAAGAATAGTATTGAAAGTGGTGATCAAAGAGCAATGGAGCTTTATGCCAAATACAAGACCTACATGCCATCTTTTGACGCCATAAAAGGGAATGATCTGGAAGACCTTTTAGGATTTATTCACAAATTTTCGGAAGGCGAAAAGAAGAACAAAAACAAGAGGCCTGGCGGAATTCTCAATCCGATACCGGTAAAAATTCCCGATTCGGATTTGACGCTTGTCATCGAAGAATTTTTAACGGTTCCACCAAGCTCTGAATCGCCACCTAAAGCGCGAATCAATAAACTTTCGCCCTTGAAAACCGAACATGGCGAACGTCTTTTTATTGCCGACCTACGAGGAAAATTATATGAAATCGTTGCTTCTGAGGCACGTACTTTTATGGACCTTAAAGTAGAATTGGATGACTTCATTGACAACCCGGGTTGGGGCACCGGATTAGGAAGTTTCGACTTTCATCCTGAATTCGATACAAACGGACTTCTTTATACCACCCATACGGAACCATCAAGAACCAAGATGGCAGATTTTGCAATCCATGACAGCATACCGACAAAACTGCAATGGGTCGTGACCGAATGGAAAATAAATGAACCATCCGATCCAAAATTCTCAGGAACAAAAAGGGAAATCCTCCGTGCTGATATGGTGGGGAGTGCCCATGGTTTTCAAGAACTTACCTTTAATCCTTTGGCCAAAAAAGGGGATTCTGAATACGGACTTTTGTATTTGGGTATTGGTGATGGCTCAGCGGCCCTGGCGGGCTATTCATTTCTCTGTGATAATCCCAGTAAAATATGGGGAAGTGTCATTCGAATCGACCCTCTGGGAAAAACAAGTGCCAATGGAAAATATGGTATTCCAATGGACAACCCATTCGCCAATGATCCAGATAAACTTGACGAGATTTGGAGCTATGGTTTTAGAAACGCACATCGTATTTCATGGGATAAAAGTGGTTCTGGTAACATATTCGTTTCCAATATCGGGCAGCATAGTCTTGAAGAAGTTAACCTTTTAAAAAAAGGAGCGAATTATGGCTGGCCGCATAGAGAGGGCACATTCTTGTTCGATACGGATGCCAATACCGAGATTGTTTATCCGCTTCCGGAAGATGATTCTGGATATACTTATCCTGTAATTCAGTTCGATCATGATGAGGGTAATGCCGTTTCGGGAGGCTTTGCTTACATAGGTTCTAAAATTCCATTACTCAAAAACAAATACGTTTTCGGCGACATTCCGCGAGGAACACTTTTCTATTCGGAAGTTTCGGAAATTATAGAAGGTAAGCAAGCTCCGATTTATAAAATTGGATTGGAGTTAAATGGAAAATCGACCAGTTTAAGTGGAATTTCGGAGGAGGAGCGTGTAGATTTAAGATTCGGTATGGACGGTTCTAATGAATTGTATATGTTCACCAAGAGCAATGGAAAAGTGTACAAAGTAATTGGTTGCAAGAGAAATAGTGATAGCAGCTAAGAATTATCTCCAAATTCATTGCTGCCCATACCATGGCGTTTTTCTATCTTTGCCAGATGATCAAAGAAGACGTTTTGGCATTAGTTGATATCGGTGAAATGCTTCCGTTGATGGAAGAATTTTATACGATACAAGGGGAGGGTTTCCATAAAGGTACCGCGGCTTATTTTATTCGCGTTGGAGGCTGTGACGTAGGCTGTCATTGGTGCGATGTGAAGGAAAGTTGGAATGCGGAATTACACCCACCTACATCCATAGTACAAATTGTTGATAATGCCGCAAAATTCTCGGATACCATCGTGGTCACCGGTGGAGAACCACTAATGTGGAACATGACTCCGCTAACTGAAGCTTTAAAAGCGAAAAACCTCCAAACGCATATCGAAACTTCAGGGGCTTATGAATTAACCGGAATATGGGATTGGATTTGTCTTTCTCCTAAAAAGAACAAACTCCCCTTGGGAAAGGTCTACCACGAAGCCCATGAATTAAAGGTCATTGTTTACAATAAACACGATTTGATTTTTGCCGAGGAACAAGCTGCTAAAACAAACAAAGATTGCATTTTATACTTACAGCCCGAATGGAGTGTAAGTGAAAAGGTAATACCTTTTATCGTGGATTATGTGATGAAAAACCCGAAATGGAAGGTTTCATTGCAGACACACAAGTATTTGAATATACCCTAAGCGATCTGATCATTTTGGGAATTACCATAATTATCTTCGATATTCTACTTCGAGCTTGTTCCATTGGTCAGTGAACATCCGTTTAAGCCTACTGTAAACAATGCGATTAAAAAACGCTTTATTCGCGTTGTTTTTTTCAACTTGTTGGTGATACGCCATTGCTCCTTGTGATCCAGTCCAAACATTTGCTGTACTTAACAAATTCCAGTAGCGTACCGGGAAAACTTCATCTTTATTGATTTGTTTTACTTGTTCAATGGAATATGGACTCTCCTTTAGTTTAGCTGCAATAAACTTGATATTATTGTCTTGTAACTCGGTATCCAATAGAAATTGGCAAGTGCTTGCCATATGGGTTTCCTTTCTGAATGATTAACATGAATAGCCGATGGATGAGATGTGTCATACACTATCTGCCACCGTTGGCCTGAAGGTCGAGAATGCATTCTGAATCTAGGTCTGGTGCAGTGCCTAGACCTTTTGCGGTAGTTTGCTCCAACATTTTTAGTACACTATGGCCTGAAAGCGAACAAGCGGATTGCAACTCACTTAGATCACCAGTTTGGGATGAACGCGCTGTAAGTTGTGAAGCGGTGAATTGCAGCTCCGCACGCATCAAACACCCTGTAACTACACAATGACTCTCCGCCTCAGGGTCTTCATGGTCATTCACTTGGTCACTACCTAAGTTTACCAAACCAAATAGGTGCCCAAACTCATGATTAATTGTAGCATTTTCAACATCCGCTACAGTTATAAAACTGCTTAAACCCGCAAATCTTTTAACGGTTTCTTCATGAATAACCATGGAGGTATTACGATACACCGCACCTAAAGTCACGAGTCCTTCCTCCTCATCGTCATCATCTGCTGGTGCATCGGCAAAATAAATATAAATACCCAGGGTTTCCCCATCATTATAAACCGTTCTGTTATCGGATTCTAATTTGGCTATTTCTTGAAGGGTGAGTGTTTCCTTTGCTGGAGATGGTAATTCATTGTAAATCAGTTCAATATTTTGTTTAAAGGTATGGCCCTCGATATAATCGACAAAGGCGTTTATCGCACTTGAGGTCGGTCTAAAACCAGTTACATAAGCAAGCTCAATCTTTAGCCTTGTGAATTTGTCGTTTGAAAGTAGGTCATTGGCTGAATCACCGGTGCCTAAGAGGTTTGCTGATTTATCTATGGGAATTGATTCTTCCTCCGGAGTATCATCTGAATTCTTTGAACATGCAAGAACTAAAAAGAAACAGCTTAACACAAACAATATACTTGTCTTTCTCATTTTCCTGAATATGGGCCTATCAAGATAACGTAAAAAATAGGCCAACTAGTGTTTTTTCGATGTAATCCTTGCTAAATAGTCGTAATGATTGCCTTCGCTTACAAGTTCACAGCTGAAATTGTGGGCATGAGCAACATTTTGTAATGTATTATAATCAAGATATAGCCATTCGAAAGATTTGCTTGATCTTCGTTTGTATTCCATTCGAAATGTTACTTCACCATAATACGAATCCCCGAAAGGTATCCAATGTCCTCCATCCGTATCCTCATCGAACATGTAGATGAGATCACTCGAATCCAAAAGAATTTGACCATCTGGATTTAAAAGCGTTTTGAGATGGTCGAGCAAAGCATTCAATTTCTGCATGGTTCCGGCAATTCCTATACCGTTCATTAATAAGAGCAGCGTGTCAAAACGTTGGCCCTTGAAATCCATTATTTTTGAATGTATATTTTTTTCAACTCCTCTTAATTTACAGGTTTCTATAGCACCTTTTGAAGCATCAAGAGCTGTTATGGATAGCTTTTTTTCCTGAAGATAGAGGCTATGACTTCCGGCGCCGCATCCAATGTCCAAAACCGTTCCATTACAAAGGCGCAATGCCTTTTTTTCCAAGGGAGGCATTTCTTCAAAGGTTCTAAATAGATAGGCCAGGGGCAAGGTGTCCTCTTCCCCTGCTAGATGTTTATTTAGCGTCAGAAATGTCACGATGTCTTCCGAATAGTTTCCGTTTTGGTAGTCGAGCAAAGCCTCTCCTAAAATATCAATTGCCATATGATTTGCACTTTCTATGCAAATGTGGCATTTTTGGCTGTACTAATGAAATAGGGACAAAAAAAGGAAGGTCTCGCAGATAGAAAATGGAAAACATATTGAAGGATCTGCCGAAGAAGGCAAAAGAAAAGCATATTGAGAACAAGAAGTTTTTCACAAAACTGAAAAGGAAACCCCCAAAGAATTTGGATTATTTGATGCAAGAGTTACATGATGATGAATTCGAAAGAACGGATTGCCTAAAATGTGCCAATTGCTGTAAGACCACTGGTCCTTTGTTTACTAATGCTGACTTGCAACGTATTTCAAAACATTTCAGATTAAAACCACAGCAATTCATTGACCGGTATTTAAGAATAGATGAAGACCATGATTATGTACTTCAGCAAGTGCCATGTGCCTTTCTAGGCCACGATAATTATTGTAGTATCTATGACGTGCGACCTAAGGCATGTCGCGAATTTCCACATACAGACCGAAAAAAGTTTCATCAAATCAGTAATTTGACCCTAAAGAATGTGGCCATCTGCCCCGCTGCTTTTAACATTGTCGAGGAAATGAAGAAAAATATAAAACTTAAATAGAAATCCTTTTTGTCACATGCTGATAACCCCAAGTATCTGACCTAATTTATTATCTTTAATTCATGGAAACTATAATCACTTATTTTGAGACAATACCCGCTGCTCATCGTTCTTTGATTTTGGTAGGAGGTATTACTTTCTTTTGGTTGTTGGAAAGCGCAGTGCCTCTTTTTAAATTTAATTACAGGAAATGGCGACATGCATTGCCCAACCTATTTTTCACCTTAACTACGATCCTTATAAATTTTGTATTGGCCTTTTTATTGTTACAAACCGCAGATTGGACAGTCGCAAATCAATTCGGAATTATAAATTGGCTACCCGAAATGCCACTTTGGCTTTTTGTGGTTTTAGGTGTTTTACTATTGGATTTTATAGGAGCATATTTAGCCCATTATATCGAACACAAAGTAAAACCTTTATGGATGATACATTTAGTGCATCACACAGACCATAATGTTGATACCACTACAGCTAACAGGCACCACCCCTTAGAAAGTGTGATTCGTTTTACCTTTACCCTGGCAGGAGTATTATTAATTGGTGTTCCTATCGGAATTGTAATGCTTTATCAATCTTTCTCGTTAGTGGCAACGCAGTTTAGTCACGCCAATATTAAATTACCTAAGAAAGTTGATGAGATTATAAGCTATGTTTTGGTGTCACCCGATATGCACAAAGTGCACCATCATTATATGCTGCCTTACACCGATAGTAATTATGGGAACATTTTTTCAATTTGGGATAGAATATTCGGCACCTACTTGAAATTTGACAGGGAATCTATTGTTTATGGAGTGGATACTTTTCCTGATAAAGTGGAAAATGCGAGCATCAAAGGGCTTTTGAAACAGCCATTTCATAAATATAAAAAGCCAACGGTTATGGTTGGGGATAAGTAAATTCACTATTCGGGGTACTTAAGATAGTTCGCCCTAATTTTTTTGAATCCTTCTATGTCCGTTTTCCAAGTAAGTTTGATCTCTTCTTCGGTCATTCCTGATTCTATTTGCTGCTGTAATTTTTGAGTGCCCGCGTGTTTCGTAAAGCCATTGGTATTGAATATCTTGCTTTTATCGACTGAATTTTGATAGGCATCGATGAGCCACTGTAACGAAACTTCTTTCATTCGAGGTATTTCTGACAGATCTTTCCCAAAACAAAGCGCTCCCTTTTCTTTAGGGTTTTTAGAACCGAAATTGGGTCGAGGCATATAGCTGAAACTATATTGGGTGCTATCTAAAAAAGAGGCACCGTAACGCTGAAACTGAAATTCTGTTCCGCGACCGGCATTGACGTTTGTGCCTTCAAAAAGACCAAGACTGGGGTATAGAAAAATTGCAGCATCATTGGGTAAGTTGGGTGAAGGTCTTATGGGAAGGCTATATTCCATTTTATGCGTCCAATTTGCCAATTCAATTACGGTCAAATTTGCTTTTAGCTTACCTTCAAGCCAACCTTCTTGGTTAATCATATGGGCGTATTCCCCAATGGTCATTCCGTAAACCAAGGGTATTTCGTTCATCCCTAAAAAACCCGTGTGATCTGCTTCCATTTTCGGTCCGTCAACGTAGTGTGCATTAGGGTTGGGGCGATCTAAGACAATGATAGCTATGTCATTCTCGGCACAGGCCTCCATAGCCAATTGAAGCGTGGCGATGTAGGTATAGAACCGTACACCAACATCCTGAATATCGAATAGTAGTACATCTACATCTTTTAATTGCTCGGCGGTGGGTTTTCTGTTCTTTCCATATAAGGATATTAGTGGCAATCCGGTTTTGTTATCCACTCCGTCTTTTACCTTTTCGCCGGCATCGGCTTGTCCTCGAAAACCATGTTCGGGAGCAAATACTTTTTTGATCTTTATTCCGAGGGAAAGTAAAGAATCGACCAGATGGGTATGACCGTCTTTTTTAAAAATCACACTGGTTTGATTCGCTATAATTCCGACACTTTTTCCCTTTAATTTTGGGAGGTATACTTCGGTGCGGTTCGCCGCAACTACAATAGGTTTTTTAGTAACCACTTCTTCCGAGGCCTGTATTATCACGGTTTCTTGATTCTCTGCTTTGGGCTGGTTTCCGCAAGCGGCCAAAGTCAAAAACCAAATGAAAACTGTACTTTTGAAAACGTATAAAAATGCCATAGATTGAATTTTGAATATTTTATCGCCAAGCGACTCATTAAAGGTGCGGAACATAAATTTAGTATTTCCGCTCCGATAATAAAAATCGCAATTGCCGCAATCGCATTGGGTATCATAATGATGTTGATCGCCATTGCAACAGCAGCAGGCTTGCAAAACAAAATTCGGGAAAAAATCACCGCATTCAATGGTCATATCCAAATCTATAATTACGACAATAATAATTCAGAAGTTTCAGTGGTACCTGTATCTACAAAGCAGGAGTTTTATCCTGATTTCAATATTGTTGAAGGGATAGCACACGTTCAAGCCGTCGCAATGAAAGGCGGTGTCATTAGAACTGAAGAAACCTTTGAAGGCGTCATTGCAAAAGGGGTTGGAACGGACTATAATTGGGAGGTTTTCAAAGAATACCTCGTGGAAGGTAAATTGCCAAACTATGCTGGAGAACTAAACAATGAAGTTCTGATGTCAAGGCGAATGTCGAGTCGGTTGAAGTTGCGAACCGATGATTCGTTTTCTACTATTTTTTTTAAAGATGAGAACCCCGATCAGATTCCGAATCAACGAAAGTTCACTATTGTCGGGCTTTACGATAGTGGGTATGAAGATTTTGATGAACTCTATTTGTTTACAGATATTAGGCATATTCAGCGGATGAACAAATGGAAAGCTGATGAGGTAGGTAATTTTGAAGTATTCTTAAATGACTTTAATGAAATCGACCAAAAAAGCAACGCTATTTATGGAAAAACCCTGTCTACCTTGGATACTCAGAATATCAAAAACAAGTATAGCAAAATCTTCGAGTGGATTGGTCTTTTTGACTTTAATGTTGCTGGAATAATCGGTATCATGGTCATCGTTGGTGGTATCAATATGATTACCGCATTGCTGGTGTTGATTTTAGAGCGTACACAAATGATAGGGGTGTTAAAGGCTTTAGGTTCAGCAGATTGGAGTATTCGAAAAGTTTTTCTTTACAATGCGGTTTATTTAATCGGGATTGGACTTTTATGGGGAAATGTCATCGGCTTGGGATTCATTTGGCTTCAGCACAAATTCCGATTTTTCAAGTTTCCAAATTCCGAAGAATATTACATTGATTATATACCCGTACAAATTAGCGGTCTTGCCATTTTGGTCTTGAATATAGGGGTTCTTTTATTGTGTTTGCTGATGCTACTACTTCCATCTTATATCATTACAAAAATCACTCCGGTCAAGGCTATTAAATTTGAGTAGTGGAAGTATTGGCTGTTCTTATTCTTACCTTTGCACATCTATGAAATACGCCGAAAATATATTAGAAACCATAGGCAATACGCCTTTGGTCAAAATCAATAAACTGACTGCCGAATTACCCTGTTTGGTTCTCGCAAAATATGAGACTTTCAACCCTGGCAATTCCGTTAAAGACCGAATGGCCTTGCAAATGGTCGAAGATGCCGAGGCCGACGGAATTTTAAAACCCGGAGGTACAATCATAGAAGGTACTTCGGGTAATACCGGCATGGGTTTGGCCCTTGTCGCGACCATTAAGGGGTATAAGATGATTTGTGTAATTAGTGATAAACAATCTAAGGAGAAGGTCGATATTCTTCGCGCCATGGGTAGTGAGGTTTATATTTGCCCAACGGATGTGGCACCTGAGGATCCGAGAAGTTACTATTCTACGGCAAGAAGATTGGCAAGTGAAATTCCGAACTCTTGGTATGTGAACCAATACGATAATCCATCGAATGCCAAAGCGCATTACCTCAGTACAGGTCCTGAAATTTGGGAACAAACCAACGGAAAAATAACCCATTTCGTAGTCGGGGTCGGAACGGGCGGTACCATTTCTGGAGTTGGTAAATATTTAAAAGAGAAAAATCCTGATATCAAAATTTGGGGAGTTGATACGTATGGTTCTGTTTTTAAAAAATATCATGAAACCGGAATCTTTGATGAAAACGAAATATATCCCTATATCACCGAGGGCATTGGAGAAGATATTCTTCCTGAAAATGTTGACTTTAAGATTATCGACGGCTTCACTAAAGTGACCGATAAAGATGCTGCCGTTTACACCCAAAGATTGGCCAAAGAAGAAGCTATGTTTCTCGGCAACTCCGCGGGAGCCGCAATAAAAGGAGTATTGCAGTTTAAAGAACATTTTACAAAAGATGATGTCATAGTAGTATTATTTAATGATCACGGTAGACGATATGTTGGTTGTAATATTCCTTGTTCCGGCCGGCAAAGCGGTGCTCAAGGATGAAACCGGAATCGGCGTCGACGATGTAATAGCCGGAAACGCCTTCGTTTTCCGACAACGATGTCGCTCGCCCACTGAAACCGATCAGATAGGCGGAGCGCCCGTCGAAGGTAACCGCGCCATCGATCCGCAAATCGATCGAACCGGTTTCACGCATGACCGTGCCGCCTCGGGTGACAGAAT
>JARFRH010000226.1 GCA_029287355.1 Maribacter sp.
ATTTAATGGGCATCCATTCGCCAAGGACTATAAGATCGTCCCATCCGTCATTGTTGATGTCTTTCCATTGCGCCTCGGTAATCATCCCTATTTCGTTCAAGAGCATGTCTTTTCGAGCGGTGAAATTGCCCTTACCGTCATTTTCAAGAAAATACCCTGATCCTGGCTTTCCGTACAAATTCGTTTTATAGCGTTCGCCTACAAAAAGGTCTAGGTCGCCATCTTTATCGAAGTCGCTTGCGGCAACAACCGAAGAACTAAGGGTAGAAGGAAATACAGGAGATGCGGATGCCTTGACAAAGCTATTGTTCGTATTTATATAATACGAGTCGTTCAAGGTTATGGAGTACGGTGAAAAAGCCTTGCCGCCATGACATACATACAAGTCTAAATCGCCATCGCCATCACCATCAAAAAACAGGGCGTCGGTATCTTCAGCGTTCATTTCGTTGCTAAAGGGCATTTCTATTTCCTCGTAGCCCTTGAAACGAGATAAAAAAAGTTTACCACTTTGATTTTTTGCACCCCCGATAAAAAAGTCTTCTTTTCCATCTTTGTTGATATCTGCTATGGCCAGTGCGGGCCCTTCGTTACTGCTCATACTGCTCAGTAAGCGTTCGTTGTCAAAATCTATATAACGATTTTCTTTGTGTTGAAAGTTAAAAAGAGGGGATATTTCTTGAAGAAGGGACTCATTTTTGTCAAATCGATTGTTATTGGTCGACGGCTGAATCAGGGGTTCTGGTTGTGCAATAGTAAGCTTCTGGTTCGTTTTGAGATTTACGAAAGAACTGATTTGGTCATTGGGCCAGTAAATAATTAGGCTATCAATTCGGGTAGCATTGCCAACCCCCAAATGAATCCCATAGGGTACGCTACTTTGGAAACCGCGTGAAACAAAATTCTCACCGTAACCCATAACCGTATTATCAGCTTTAATGACGGCTTTAGCACCGATTACTTTCGTATTGGTATTATCGTCTACTAAATCGAGTTGAATACTTCGCTGACTCAAGGTGTCGGTTGTATTTTCGTAGAGAAAGGAGGGCATATTTACATTGTTCACGACGAGGTCAAGATCCCCATCATTGTCCAGGTCACCATAAGCACTACCGTTACTAAAACTGGGAGTCTCCAATCCCCATAGGGTACTTGAGTTTTCAAATTCAAAATTCCCCTTATTTCGAAACGCTGCATTTGGCACCGCTTGTGATGGCATGGCATCGACTAGTGAGGTAATCACATTTTTTTCCTGCCTGTTGATACGGTTCTTGATTTTCTCATCATTGGCCTCATATGTTAAATAATCTCGATCTAGTAAATCTTTATAGATACCATTGCTTACGAAAATATCTTTTAACCCGTCGTTGTCCATGTCGAATAGGAGTGCTCCCCAACTCCATTCCGTTCCAGATACGTTTGCTTGCCTGCTGATTTCCAAAAAACCATTACCGCCTAAATTTTTTTGAAGTGCGTTTCTGGCATATTGGTTAAAATAGCCTTGTTTGACTCCTAATTGTTGTTTGTCCCAAGATTCGAATAAGGTCTTGGTCTTTTTTCTTGCGTCTGTTGCGGGCAACATTTCCGATACGATGAGATCGGGTAGCATGTCGTTGTCCAAATCGGCCAAATCTGCGCCCATGGAACCCATTGAAATCGATTCAAAATAGTCTTCCAGATTTTCGGTAAAACCACCCTGCGTGTCATTCAAGTATAAATAATCGCGCTCAAAGAAATCGTTGGAAATAAAGATATCCGTCCAATTATCATTATTAAAGTCGCCTAGGGTAATGCCTAGGCCAAAACCGATTTTACTAGAGTAAATACCGGCCTCAGTAGTGATTTCATTATATTTTCCGCCGTCGTTGCGTAAAAATTTATTGCCATTTCCGCTTTCATCGGGTAGCTTTCTTTGGTCTTTGATCAAATCGAACCCGCCGATGGACTTCAAGGAGTTGTTCAAAATATAAACATCCAGATCACCGTCTTTGTCATAATCAAAAAAGGCGGAATGAACGGATAGCCCTTCAATAGCTAGCCCGTATTCTTTAGAAGATTCCTTAAACGTTAAGTCGCCTTGGTTTATAAAGAGTTCGTTGTATCTATTATTCCCTTCGGGCTTCCCTGACTTACAAACATAAAGATCTAAAAGGCCGTCGCTGTTCACGTCTGCGAACGTAGCACCCGTTGACCAAACATTGGGGCAGGCCACCCTGGCTTTCTCGGTAATATCTTCAAATTGCCAATTGCCTTTATTCAGGAACAATTTGTTGTCGACCATATTGCCGGTGAAATAAATATCTACAAGACCGTCATTATTGATGTCGCCAAGGGCAACGCCACCACCGTTATAAAAGTTTCGGTAGATATAAGGGTTGAATGCTTCATCATACGTTAAGCTGTTCTCAAAAAAAACACCGGAGGTCGAATCTTTTAATACAAAAAGAGGCTCGAACGTTTCATCAACTGATTCTTGGCTACATGAAACGACGAAAACACTAAGTACAACGAGAACAAATTTGTAAAACAAATTGCAAATCTTCATGGTGCAAAGTTGCTTAATTTTGGAGGAAAGTACAATTTATAAGTGATCATAGCGCTATTGAAAAAGGGCTGCTCTTTTAGAACAGCCCTTCTTGTATTTAGTTTAAAAAAGTTAAAACTAGTAGCCTGGATTCTGAGTCAAAGTTCCTTCAGAAGCGTTGACCTGTTCAACAGGAATCGGCATCAGATTTCTAAACGAATCTGAATTGGTTTTCTCCCACCAAGAATCTTGGAACTTGCCAAAACGAATCAAGTCTGTTCTTCTGCTTGATTCTTGAAACATCTCCTTACCTCTTTCGGCCAAGAAACCATCGGCATCGATTGAACCTAAAGGTCCAACCCCAGCTCTAGCTCTAAGCGCATTTACGTCAGGAAGGGATAAACTCCAGTCACCCGCGGCACGTGCACGTGCTTCGCCACGGATTAAGTGGATATCACCTAAGCGAGCAATAGGGTAGTCATTGTTTCCATCTGCTCTTCCTAAAACCTCAAAGCTGAACTTTTTCATACGAACTCCTGCTTGACGAAGAGCATTAGGCTCCAACTCATTGATTTGCGGTGTGTATACCACTTGAAGATCATCGTCATCAGCCGCAAAGTCGATTAGCGCGGCACCTGAGAAATCCGTTTGGGGTCCTACTAGAAAACTAGCTTCTTTTCTTGCATCTCCATCTTCGTAACTGTTGTAGAATTCTTCCAATACTGAAAATCCGTTCCATGGGGCGGCGTCTAGGCCATAGGTCAACTGACTTGGACCATGAAGGGTCATTTGTGCAAAATTCAGTCCGCCAAGACCCGTACTGTTATATTCAATGGACCAAATAATCTCCGGATTGTTTTCATTGGTCGGTGCAAATACTGCTGCATAGCCTTCAAGGGTTTCCGGATCTGAATCGACCGACGGACGTTTGGCCGAGTTCGGAGTGGTACAACCTTCGCCACAAAGAACATACGGACTATTGTCTATAACATAAGTGGCTGCCCAATCAGCTTCTTGATACCTCGCTGTGCCCGTATACACTTCTGCATTTAAATAGAGTTTGGCCAAAACACTCAAGGCCGCATATTGATTAATACGGTAATTATTAATATTCGTGGTCAAAGGACTACTCGATAGGTCAAGACCAGCCGTAATAGCAGGTACGCCTAAGGCCGCTAATAATTCGCTTTCCACAAAGTTGAAAACATCAACTCTATCTGCTTGTGACGGATTGTCTCCAGGAGCCGTAACAATCTTTACCCTGCCGTATAAATCCAACAGTCTCCAATAGTAATATGCTCGGAGCGATCTGGCTTGGGCGGTTTGTTCCGCATCCAAACCTCCACCATCCAAAGCGGTGTTGCATTCTCCAATACCACCGTAGGCATCGTTCCAGGCATTTTCTACCTGTGGATGCGCTGCATCCCAAGTATGTCGATGTAATTGAATCCAAACACCACCGTCGAACCAGTCACCCCCTTTTTGAGGTACGGACATTTCATCACTGGTTACCCCTTGCGAGGAGAAAAATCCACCGTTACCACCAGAACCATTTCGTAGTCGTGAGTAGGCACTTAAAAGCGGTCCATCATTACCTCCGCTACCTGCTGTGGAAACACCTTCTACAGAAAACTCTTCCGTAAGGGAATCTTCTAAATCATCATCTAGATCAGTACAAGCAAAGACTATCAATGCCGTACTTGCTAATGTTAGTTTAATAAATCGTTTCATAGTTTTTTTTTAAAAGTTAACATTCAGTCCAACGGTTATGGTTGTTGCTGTAAAATAAGCTTCTCTCCGCTCGATTCCAGGAAGAAGTGGGTTGGGTGCTCCTGCTCTGAGATCACTTAAATCCCCTCCATCTGTTGGAACCGGATCCGGATTTACCCCATCATAACCAGTTATCGTAAATAAATTTTGACCTGCTAAAGAAAGTCTCAAGCCTTTGATATAACTAGTTTCTTTTAAATCAAAGTTATACCCTATCGACATGTTATCCAAACGAAGGAAGTCCGCTTTTTCCACATAGTAGTCACTGAACTGTGCGGTTTTTATGGTTGGGTTGGCATTTGGCGTATTTACAAAGTTGTAAGAAGCTTGTGATCCAATAATTGGCTCATAAAAAGCCCTAAAACTGTTCACTAAACTGTGGCCTACTACCGCCCTTAGAAAGACGTTAACGTCCCATTTCCCGATTGAGGCTTGGTTGGTCCAGCCAATTGTAGCGTCTGGCAAACCTGTACCTAGTACTCTAAAATCTGCGTCTTCTGCAAGTGCGCTACCCTGGCCTGCCACTAAGTTGCCATCACCATTGATATCCGCAAGAATAGGAGTACCAGCAGCGTCTACATTGCCCGTCCATACAGGACCCCATATCTGTCCAACTTCTTCACCTTCCCTAATAAGAATTACGTTGGTGTTGTTCTGACCTGGAGACCCTAAGTTACCTCCAACTTGATCACCCTGTGCATTTTCTTCCAGAATATTCTTGTTATGGCTAAATACGATACCGGTATTATATTTAAAATTCCCTTTTTGAATAAGATCGTAATTTGCTGAAAGCTCAATACCCGTCACGCCGATCTTCCCTGCATTTTCCCATCGCTGATCAAAACCGTTGAATTCAGAGGATTCTACGTTTGCAAGAATGATAAAATCGTTGACATCCCTTGTGAACAAATCCAAGGTTGCCCCAAAACGATCTGTTGCAAATTCAAAACCGAGGTTGATTTCCGATTTTTCCTCCCATTTTAAATCTGGGTTTGCAGCACGGCCGTTGGCTTGCGTAGTAGATGCCCCACTTTGGCCATCGGCCCCGTTCTGAATATTAAAAATCTGTTGTGCTAACCCAACTTGCGGTGGATTTGCCCCTGTTACCCCCCAACCAAGTCTTGCTTTGAAGAGGTTTACATTTTTCAATTGTAAATATTTGTTCAAATCAGCACCCAAGGATAAGGAAGGAAATATACCCCATTGGTTTTCTGAACCGAACCGGCTTGACCCTTCACGGGCAATTGAGGCCCCAAAATAAATAGCATCGTCGAAGGTAGCGTTCAATCGACCGAAGAAACGTATGATACGATCCCCATCTTGTCTTGAGCTACTCGCTATAACTCTACCTGGTTCGAGTAAATCTTGTGCATCCTGAATTCTATTGCTGAAGTCAAAATCGACCCCTGCCGGAAAATCTCCAAGGCTTAAGAAATTGAAATTTTGGTCCGTTTCTTGGAAAGAATACCCACCAGTAACCGTCAGGTTTGCAAAATCACCGAGAGTATTATTATAGGTAGCGAAGGCTTCGAACAGTGTAAAGGTTTCTTCACGACTAGAAACCGATGCTTGACCGCGACGTGTCGGACTTAAGGCATTACCGCGAAAGAGACTTGTAGTCGGAGCCCACTGGTCTCCATTTTCTTTGATGTCCTGTTCAGCGTAATTGACATTAATTTTCAGCGCGTCCGTAATTTTGTAGTCCAAGTTTATATTGTAGTTAAGCGTGGTTGCAGATCGATCATTACGAAGCAATTCCGCTATGGCTACAGGGTTGAAACTGTCAAATAAACCTAAGGTTTCAAAATAGCCACCAAATTGGGGTGAATTAAACTCGAAAGGTGCGTCGTTACCGAAAATCTGCGCCGTTGGGTTGTAACTAGTCGCATAGCGC
>JARFRH010000316.1 GCA_029287355.1 Maribacter sp.
AGATTTGTATAATAGACATAACTGACGGAGCTGTTATTTCTTTTTGCTTGAAAAACTCTCTACATAGGCTTTCATTCTCGCTCTTATTTCTGGTTTCCACCATAATTCAACAGCCTCTTTTAAAGAATTTTCGGCTTTCAAATCTAATTTGTCAAATAGATGCTTTCGAAGTTTCTGTTTGGTATTGACTAAAATTTCTTGGTCAGCCCGCATATAAAGTTGCATCTGATTTTCAGCGCGCTCAATTACATTTTCCAAGGGAACTAATTCGTCTACCAATCCCGACGCAACGGCTTCTTTACCAGTCAACAATTTTCCTTCTAGGATATACCTACTGGCTAGCCCATCGCCTATCCAAAAGGCATATATTTCAGTTAGGTTTTGACTGATTTGAATATTTACGGCAACCTCATTAAGTCCGATTACATAGTCATCCCCTTCTGCCATATAGCGATTATCGCTTGCTACTGCCAACACACATCCTCCAGCTGGAGAATGTCCTGTTATCGCCGAAATAAAAGGTTTCTTAAACTGTACCAGTTGTATGTATAATGCGCCGAACGAGGTAAAGAAATCTCGAATTTGGTTTTTGTCATATTGGAACAACTCGATCAAATCGAGTCCTACAGAAAAATAATGTGGTTGCCCACTGAGTAGTACTCCTTTCACCTCGGTATTCTCTTCCAAGGCATGGAATGTATCGCGCAACTCTTGCACCATTTCAAAATTGATCGCATTGACTTTACCGCGCTTCATTTGAACTATGGCGTATTCTTTTTTATAGGTAATCTCAAGTGTTTTCATGTATTTATTATAAGGATGTGCCTCCGTCTACAGTAATCGTTTGTCCTGTCATAAATTTCGAATTTTCCGAGGCCAACCAACAGATTGCCTCCGCAATTTCATCGGCTTCACCAAACCTTCGCATGGGGATATATCGTTTAAGTAGCTCTTCCATATCATCTCTGGCGGAAAGCAATTGGTCTAAAAGAGCAGAATGGGTATACCCAGGACAGACTGCATTTATTCGAATATTTTTATGGCCATATTCCAAGGCTGCCGATTTCGTCATACCAACAACCGCAAACTTACTGGCGCTATAGGAAAGATTGTTTCCTGATGCTTTTAGTCCAGCCAAGGAGGCTACATTTACAATAGTACCATATTCTTGCTTCATCATTTGTTGCAAGGCGACTTGCATACAATAAAAAACACCCGTTTGATTAACGGCAATTACCTTATGCCAATCTTCATGGGTATGCTCCGCCGTTTTCTTCTGATTTGCTCCACCAATCCCTGCATTATTTACCATCACATCAAGTCTTTTGTAGTCTTTTACGGTATCGGCAATTAAGCTTTGGACTTCCTCGAATTTTGTGACATCGGTTTTGGCAGCAGCTGCAGTACCCCCTGCTTCTTTGATTACGTCAGCTACATTTTGAGCGTTTTCTAAATTAATATCAGAGGCTACCACGATTGCTCCGTGCCTTCCAAAAAGTTTGGCGGTTGCTGCACCGATACCACTTCCTGCTCCTGTAATAATTACGACTTTATTTTCTAAATCCATCTACTATCTTTTATTTACAACTTGTGTTTGACTAAACAAACCTCGCCGCCCTTTACCATGCTTCAGCTCGCCCACAGTTCTCACTGTGTCGCCCCTTTGCAAGAAGGACTGCTATTATTTTTCAGAGCAATGAATCAATCTTGAATCATCTAAAGCTTGCTTTCTTAAATGGGACGGATACCCTTCCGCTTTCACCATCTCTAAAAAACCGGCAATCGTATTGTATTTTACAAGTAATACTTTATCCCATAATCCTTCATCTTCTGGGCCAATAAGCATCGCTTGTGGTTTCCCAAAAAAAAGAACTTCGGCTCCTGCCTTTGAAAAAAATGGAGCTGCTTGCCTCATATATTCTTTATAGGATGTTTCGCCCGACAATCCCGTTTCGGGCACCAGTTCTTTAAAATTCAACAAGTTCAGCATCACTACAGGCGTATCCATCGGCAATTGCGTAAATGTTTTGAATTGTTCCCTGTTAATTTCCAAATAAGTCCGTTCTGCCATACTACCTAGAATAAATTGTCAATTTGTTTTTTTTGAATCGCTTGCCAAGCTGTATTGCAGCATAAGGCAGCTGCCTTATTTAGGTAAGCAAACTTAGGGTCACTCGTATGCCCATGCTTGTAACGATAATAAATCTGTTGTGCGATTACCGCTATTTTAAAGAGTCCATAAGCATAATAAAAGGTAAGATTATCTATGTTTCGACCACTTTTGAGGGCATATTGCTGTACGATTTCAGTTCGCGAAGGGTTACCTTCCATTACTGTTGGAGATTGTAACCCTTGTTTCATAAAATCAGGATCTGTTGCAGTTGTCCAATAGCCCAAAGATGTTCCTAAATCCATCAAAGGGTCACCTAAGGTACACATTTCCCAATCTAAGATGGCGGCGATTTCTTGCCAGGTATCATCCTTGAAAACCACATTATCATACTTAAAATCATTATGAATTATCGTATGTTCATATTGCTTGGGTAGGTTTTCTTGCATCCAAGACATTACTTTTTCGGCAGCAGGCACATCATCAGTTACAGCAGCCAAATACTGCTTTCCCCAATTGGTGACCTGACGTTCGACATAGCCTTCCGGTCGTCCTAAATTTTGGAGAGCCGCTGCTTTGTAATCAATATTATGAAAGGCTACAAAAGTATCGAGCCAAGTATTCGAAATGGTTTTGAATTCTTCAGGACTAACCTGTCTCTTATGCACCTCCTTTGCGGTCAAAATCTCTCCAGACACCTTACTCATGATATAAAAAGGAGCTCCAATAATAGTAACATCCTCCGTGTATGCAAATGCCTTGGGTGTTTTATCAAAAACCGTATTCAGGTTATGGATTACCTTGTACTCCCTTCCCATATCGTGCCCGCGTTTGGGTGCGGCAAATGGAGGGCGTCGTAATACATACTCTTTATTCTCTATATATAAAAGATAGGTAAGGTTTGAAAACCCATTAGAGAACTGACTGACTGTTAATTCACTTTCTATAGAAGTAATCAAACCATTTCCCCTCAAAAAAGACTTTAAACTTTTTTCGTTCAACTCCTCCCCTTCCCGTACTGGTTTTGTATGTTGGTTTTCAGCCATTTCTACGCTCCGGAATATTTTTTTATAATGTTTTTACCTAATTGACTCATATGCACCTCATCAGGGCCATCGGCTAGTCTGAGCATTCTTCCTGCAGCAAAAAAGTGCGCCAGAGGTGTATCGCTACTTACTCCTTTACCTCCCATAATCTGCATTGCCCTATCAACGACGCGCAGGGTCATATTTGGAGTAACGATCTTAATCATAGCGATCAAATCTTTAGCTTCCTTGTTTCCTAATCGGTCCATCTTGTCTGCAGCGGATAAGACCAATAAACGCGTTTGTTCTATTTCACAGGCAGAATTTGCAACATCTTGACGAATACTGCTATAGGTATCCAAGGTTCTTCCGAAAGGCTTACGTTTTATGGTACGTTCAGACATCAATTCCAATGAACGTTGTGCCATACCGATTAATCGCATACAATGATGAATTCTACCCGGACCTAAGCGCCCTTGGGCAATGGCGAATCCTTGTCCTTCACCAACCAATAAGTTCTTTTTGGGAACACGCACATTATCCAATATTATTTCTGCATGCCCTTCTGGGGAATCAGTATAACCAAAAACGGTCAATGGCCTAACAATTTCCAACCCCGGTGTGTCCATCGGAACCAAAATCATACTTTGCTGCATGTGTCTGGGCGCATCGAAATCGGTTTTTCCCATGACAACGGCAATTTTGCAATTCGGATCCATCGCCCCTGAGGACCACCATTTTGTTCCATTGATAACATAATCGTCGCCGTCGGCAACAATCGATGTTTCGATATTCGTTGCATCGGAAGAAGCTACTTCTGGTTCAGTCATTAAAAAGGCAGAACGAATTTCTCCATTCATCAAAGGGTTTAGCCATTCCGCTTGCTGCTCAGGTGTACCGTATTTCGCCAATACCTCCATATTACCCGTATCTGGAGCACTGCAATTAAATATTTCGGATGACCATAAAACACGCCCCATAATTTCCGCCAATGGGGCATACTCTAAATTGGTAAGCCCCGGACTTAAATCACCATATCCTTTTGGAAGGAAAAGATTCCAAAGGCTTTCATCCTTTGCTTCTTGCTTTAATCCTTCAAGACCAGGCCATTTTTTCCATGCATTGGCCGGGTCTCTGTGAAATGCTTCTACTTCCTTTTCAACAGGTGCAATATGTTTGGCAATAAACTGTTTTAGTTTTTCCTGAAGTGCACTAGACTTTTCGCTGTATTCAAAATTCATCTTTTTCTTGTGTATTAAATATAAGTTTCGTCCAATCTTCTGGGATTCCCATTTCAGGTTTTGGTAAAATGAGCATCGTATGGGCTGTCAGACCCCTCCGTCATCTTGCGCCGCTTGCGGAAGAATCCACCTCCCATGTCTGAAGGGAGGAGCTCAAACTTATCAAATTAAATCGCTTAACCGGATATTAAATAACCACCATCCGCGGCATATACGCCACCTGTCATATATGAACCTGCATCCGAAGCCAAAAGCATGACTATGCCGGCCATTTCATCTGGCTCAGCCACTCGTTTTAAAGGAACAACACCCGTATATTGAGCCACCAACTTTTCATTTGACCACAGCGCTTCACTAAACTTTGTTTTTATGAGGCCAGGACAAACTACATTCGAACGAATACCGAAACGTCCCCATTCTTTTGCCTGATTCTTAGCGAGCATTATCAAGGCAGATTTCGTTATACTATATAGGCCTAATCGGAAACCGGGATGTATGCCCTCTACAGAGGCAATATTGATAATACTCCCACTACCATTTGCTTTCATATGCGGCTGTACCAAGTTGGAAAGCAACCAAGGGGCCTTTACATTGATATTCATGATTTTATCAAAAACTTCCTCATCGGAGGTCTCCAACGGTCCATAAAAAGGATTGATTGCAGCATTGTTCACCAAGATATCAATTCGCCCATATTTCTCCATCGTTTTTGCAACCAGGGCTTCACGCTGCGCTGGATCACCAATATGGCAAGCGATTCCTATGGCTTCTAAACCTAATGCATTGAATTCTGCTGCAATGGCGTCGACGGCATCCTGTTTTCGACTACTAATAACTACTTTGGCTCCGTTCTCTGCCAATCCTCTTGCTATTGACAGACCAATTCCTTTACTAGATCCTGTTACAATCGCTACCTTTCCGGTAAGGTCAAATTTTTGTTTTATGCTACTCATTTAATTGTTGTTTGTTGAGATTTGATTTTCATTATTCCTTAAAGCTATTCCTTAGGTCCCATCCTTAATTTAAAGTAGGGGTGATGGTAGCCGTGTGGTTAGTATTAGGAACGCAAATCTTTAAACTACCAGATCACTTCACCAAAACCCCCTCCGCCTTGTGCCACGGCTACAGCTCGCCCACAGCTTTCGCTGTGTCGCCCCTTGAAAAAAGGGGAGGACGCATTCTTTCAGTATCTTGTCTCTTGTTACCTAATCATGCAAACACCTTTTTATCCGTTCCGATAGTTAGGGCTTGGGTATTATCCATTAGAATTTCCGCTAGCCCGGTTGTTTTTGGCAGTTCATACTTAAAATAGAATTCCATCGCGTGGATTTTGCTTTCGTAAAAATCCGTGCTATTCGCTGAGCTTCCAGTCAATAGGGCGTTTTGTGCTTCACGAGCCATATCTAACCACAACCATCCCACAAGGATGTTACTAAAAAATTCCATAAATGGCGTGGCATCCGCTAAGAAACGCTGATAATCTCCCTTCATGGCAAAGCCCATTAATGATTGTAGCACTTGTTGCGTCAATTCTAATTTAGCCCCTAATTTTTGGGCGTATGGCGCCAATGGTTCATGCGCCATACTGTCTTTGATGGTCTTCGTGATTTCTTCGGATAACAATTTCAAAGCCTTCCCATTATCCATGGTTACTTTTCGGCCTAGTAAATCTTGTGATTGAATGCCAGTGGTTCCCTCGTAAATCGCGAAAATTCGAATATCCCTCAAGTATTGTTGCAAAATATAATCAGAGCAGAAACCATATCCCCCTAAAACCTGAACTCCGTTATCTACGGCAGCTTTGCCCATTTCGGAAGGGTATGTTTTCACCACGGGAGTCATTATTTCTAAAAGCAATCTATATTTTTCACGTTCTTCAGCATCTGCACATGATACCGAAAGGTCATGGTATTTCGCTGTCAAAAAGACCAGACTTAAAGAACCCTCGGAAACTACTTTTTGTAGCAACAACATTCTTCTAACATCTGGGTGATTGATGATTAAAGTCTGTTCTTGATTAGCGTCTTTCTTTCCTGTACTCGTCAGTTGGCGGCCTTGAGGTCTTTCGTTGGCATAATTTAATGAAGCCTGATAGGCTGCCGTTGCAATTGCTGCTGCGCCTCTACCTACGCCAATTCTAGCTCCGTTCATCATCAAGAACATATATTTCAATCCTTGGTTGGCCTCACCTACGAGCCAACCTTGGCAATCTTCTTTATCGCCGAAAAACAAATGCGTTGTACAGTAACCTCTCTGTCCCATTTTCTGGAAATCGGCAACAGTTTGAACATCATTTGGACTTAAACTACCATCAACTTCCGGCCTGTGTTTGGGAACCACAAATAAGGATATTCCTTTAGTACCTGCTGGGGCACCTTTGATTCGCGCTAACACCAAATGCACAATATTCTCGGCACCTTGATAATCTCCTCCTGAAATAAATATTTTTTGTCCGTGAATCTTATAGGCATCTCCATCGGGGGTTGCAGACGTGACAATATCGGAAAGCGAACTACCCGCTTGTGGCTCTGTTAAACACATAGTACCTCCCCAGTGCCCCGTCAACATATTGGGCACATAGGTATCGTTCAATTCCTGATTCGCAAAATGTGTAATCAGTTCTGCCGCACCAACGGTCAACCCTATATAACC
>JARFRH010000044.1 GCA_029287355.1 Maribacter sp.
AGAGTTGGATCGTCGGCAGCGTCAGATGTGTATAAGAGACAGGGACTAGGGCAGCTGTTATTCGAATGGGCTATCGACCGGGCAAAAGCAAAAGGTGCCCATTTGATACAACTCACAACGGATAAAAAAAGATCCGGGGCCCTACATTTCTATGAAAAACTAGGTTTTAAGGCAGGCCATGAGGGGATGAAACTGCATTTGCCAACAGCCGCTATTTGATAGCGATACCTCTTGTCGATGGTGCTAGCCTCCCCTTAGGGTTTGATACACCACACAGCAAATAGCACTGATGAAGTTTCTGCATGGTTGGCTGCTTTTGTGAATGCCAACGAATGTTTGGAAAAAACGCCCCCTAACGATTTCTTTTTATTCTACCACCAAAGTAAGTATTGTCGAATTGACAAAAAATAGGAGGGTAATTTGGTATACCTATTTTAAAATCCCATGTTCTTTCCCTATTTTGCAGTAACTTATCAGAAACCAAGTATGCAAAACATCACCCGTCTATTCGATTTCCCGTATTATGCTTTGGAAAAGTATAATCTTTCTAATTGCTTTGTAGACAAAAGAGATGGGAATTGGATATCAATGTCCACCCAAGAATATGTAGATAAGGCAAATGCCGTTAGTAGGGCCTTACTCAGAATGG
Organism: Maribacter sp.; assembly: GCA_029287355.1. Classification (GTDB taxonomy): domain Bacteria; phylum Bacteroidota; class Bacteroidia; order Flavobacteriales; family Flavobacteriaceae; genus Maribacter_C. The sequence goes on from JARFRH010000044.1 coordinate 650, forward strand.
GCGTTCAACAAGGTGATAAAATTGCTTTGATATCCATGAATAACCGTTCGGAATGGAATGTCATGGATATTGGCATTTTACAAATAGGAGCTCAAAACGTACCTATCTATCCGACCATTTCCGAAGAAGATTATGCCTATGTTATGAATCATTCGGAAGCAAAATATTGTTTTGTTTCTTGTGCTGAAGTACATGCAAAGGTAAAAGCAATTCAAGACCAGGTTCCAAGCCTGCAGGAAGTTTTTACTTTTGACAGCTTGGGTGATTGTAAAAATTGGAGTGAAGTTTTGGAATTGGGCGCGGATGATTCCAACCAAGATCTTGTCGAGGATAGAAAAGCGGCCGTAAAGCCAGAAGATTTGGCTACTTTAATATACACTTCAGGCACAACAGGCCGACCCAAAGGCGTCATGCTCTCGCACAATAATGTAGTCAGTAACGCCTTAGAGAGTTCCAAACGACTGGATATTACTTATGGCAATTCAAAATGCCTAAGTTTCTTGCCAGTCTGTCATATTTACGAGCGCATGATGATATACCTGTACCAATATGCTGGAGTGACGGTCCATTATGCGCCAATTGATCAGATCAGCGAATATATAAAAGAGGTCAAACCCCACGTCATGACCGCAGTACCGCGATTGTTAGAAAAAGTATATGATAAAATCATCGCCAAAGGGGAAGCCTTGACTGGAATAAAAAAGAAACTCTTCTTTTGGGCGGTTGACCTAGGTTTAAAGTTTGAACCTTACGGACAAAACGGTTGGTGGTATGAAACAAGATTAGGAATTGCCCGAAAATTGATCTTTAGTAAATGGAAAGAAGGACTAGGTGGTAACTTAGGCCTGATTTCGTCGGGCAGTGCCGCATTACAACCCCGTCTTGCACGTATCTTTAACGCAGCCGAATTTGGCGTCATGGAAGGCTATGGCCTAACCGAAACCTCTCCTGTACTTTCGGTCAATGATATGCGAAATGGCGGATTCAGAATCGGAACGGTCGGAAAATTATTGGAGAATACAGAGATAAAAATCGCTGATGATGGCGAAATTTGTGCGAAAGGCCCACAGGTAATGATGGGCTATTACAAAGACCCCGAGAAAACGGCGGAAGTAATGAAAGATGGCTATTTTCTCACTGGTGATATTGGAGAAATCGACTCGGATGGATTTCTAAAAATCACCGACCGTAAAAAAGAGATGTTCAAGACGTCCGGCGGTAAATACGTGGCACCACAACTATTGGAAAATCGGTTTAAGCAATCGCTATTCATAGAACAACTTATGGTTGTGGGTGAAAGTGAAAAAATGCCCGCAGCCTTGATTCAGCCGGACTTTGAATACCTATTCAAATGGGCCAAAGACAACAACATTACCATAAGCGAGAATTCAGATATCGTTTTAAACGAGAAAGTAATCGCACGCTATCAAGAAGAAGTAGACCTTGCCAATGAAACTTTTGCCAAATGGGAGAAAGTCAAACAGTTTCGATTAACACCTGATATTTGGAGTATCAATGAAGGACATCTCACCCCTACGATGAAACTGCGTCGAAAAATCATCAAGGAAAAGTACATGAACTTATATAATGATATTTACGGTCACTAAAAAACCTATAACTTGTTCAAGCAACACCTAGCATAATTATCAGACCCTCAGTTAAAGACTCGCAACAGGATTGGTCTCGGAATTTCAATTGGATTTCTGATTGGTATGATCGGAACAATTATCCTATCCCTTACCCAAATTTCGAATCAAAATGACGATGTAATTTATTCCGCCTTGGCACCAGCAATTTTAATGCCGCTGATTATCATACCATTGTCGTATTCATTCGCATTGCATTCAGAAATTAAAAGAAGAATAAAACAATAATTTTAGAGAAAGCCGTTTACAATCAGCGACTTATTAAATCCCATTTTGCCACTCATTCTTCGCTTCATCGAATAAATAAAATTTCGCTCTCTTTTTATTCAATTTATTATGCATGCATAATAAATTTATCTATCTTTGGTATCCCACGAAAGAAAATATGAAGGATATCACAATCGATTATGCGCTTCGCGCCACATGGCAAGCCGTAGCTAGAATGTACAATGAAGAGGCCAAGAATTTTGGAAGCACAATGGCGGTGGGTTTTACCCTATTGAGCATAGATCCGAAAACGGGAACGCCCTCAACGGCATTGGGGCCTAAAATGGGTATGGAGGCCACAAGCCTTTCCCGTATTTTGAAAAGCATGGAGGAGAAAGGGTTGATCGAACGCAAGCCTAATCCGAATGACGGTAGGGGTGTTTTGATTCATTTGACCGATTTCGGGCTTGAGAAAAGAACGGATTCAAAAAATGCGGTACTGCGCTTCAATGATGCAATAAAGCAAAATGTTTCAGATGAAAAACTGAATGCCTTTTTTGAAGTAAGCGAAACGATTAACAAATTGATTGCTGACAAAGAAATATACGTAAAGAACACAACTAATTAATCCGGAAGAATTCAATGAACAAACACATTAAGAAAGTTGCGGTTATAGGCTCAGGCATTATGGGTAGCGGCATAGCTTGCCATTTTGCCAATATTGGGGTCGAGGTGCTTTTGCTTGATATAGTGCCAAGAGAACTAAGTGATAAGGAGAAGGCAAAGGGTTTGACCTTGGATGATAAGATCGTTAGAAACAGAATCGTAAATGATTCTTTAACCGCGGCCTTGAAATCGAAACCCTCCCCTATTTATCATCAAAAATTCGCTAGTCGAATTACTACCGGAAACCTTGAAGATGATATTTCAAAAGTCTCTAAAGTCGATTGGATTATAGAAGTTGTGGTTGAACGATTGGACATCAAAAAGATAGTTTTTGAAAACCTCGAAAAGTACAGAACTCCTGGCACATTGATTACTTCGAATACTTCTGGTATTCCCATAAAATTCATGAGCGAAGGACGTAGTGATGATTTCAAGAAACACTTTTGCGGAACGCACTTTTTCAATCCAGCACGTTATTTAAAACTCTTTGAAATTATACCTGGCCCCGAAACTTCTGAAGAAGTGTTGGATTTTCTAAATGGGTATGGGGAACAATTTTTAGGAAAGACCTCGGTAATCGCTAAAGATACGCCTGCTTTTATCGGAAACCGTATCGGCATATTCAGTATTCAAAGCCTTTTCCATATGGTCAAGGAAATGGAAATGACCGTGGAAGAAGTCGACAAGTTGACCGGCCCTGTTATCGGCAGACCTAAATCAGCAACCTTTAGAACTGTTGATGTAGTCGGCTTGGATACCCTAGTGCACGTAGCCAACGGCATATCAGAAAACTGCCAAGACGACGAACGTCATGCTCTTTTTGCCCTGCCTGACTTTATCTCCACTATGATGGAGAACAAATGGTTGGGAAGTAAATCAGGACAAGGTTTCTACAAGAAAGTAAAAGACGACAAGGGAAGAAGCGAAATTTTGACCTTGGATTTAGATACGATGGATTATCGTTCTAAAAAGAGTGCCAAGTTTGCGACCCTGGAATTGACCAAAACAATCGATAAAGTCGTGGACCGTTTTTCAGTTTTAGTGGATGGAAAAGACAAGGCGGGAGAATTCTATCGAAAAAGTTTCGGGCAATTATTTGCGTATGTATCACACCGAATTCCTGAGATTAGTGATGAGCTATACAAAATAGATGATGCCATGAAAGCCGGCTTTGGTTGGGAACATGGTCCTTTTCAGATTTGGGATGCCATCGGTATCGAAAAAGGACTCGAATTCATAAAAGCGGAAGGCCAAGAAGCTGCACCGTGGATTCAAGAACTATTAACATCCGGTCAAAAATCGTTCTACTCCATAAAAGACGGTGCTACCTATTACTATGACATTCCGAAAAAATCAGCGGAGAAAATTCCCGGTCAAGATGCCTTTATCATTTTAGATAATATTCGCAAGTCGAAAGAAGTTTTCAAGAATAGCGGAGTTGTCATCGAAGATTTAGGTGACGGCATTTTAAATGTCGAATTCCAGTCCAAGATGAATACCATAGGAGGTGATGTTATGGCTGGATTGAACAAGGGGATTGATATGGCCGAAAAAGATTTTCAAGGTTTGGTTGTCGGAAATCAAGCCGCTAACTTCTCGGTAGGAGCCAATATCGGAATGATTTTTATGCTGGCCGTTGAACAGGAGTATGATGAGTTGAACATGGCGATAAAAATGTTCCAAGATACGGTGATGCGTTTACGTTATTCTTCCATACCTACAGTAGCTGCCCCACATGGCATGACCTTGGGTGGTGGCTGCGAGATTTCATTGCATGCCGACAAAGTGGTAGCAGCGGCAGAAACCTATATCGGATTGGTAGAGTTTGGGGTTGGTGTCATCCCTGGAGGAGGTGGTTCAAAGGAATTCGCGGTACGTGCCCAAGATACCTTCAGAAAAGGCGATGTAGAATTGAATGTATTGCAGGAGTATTTCTTGACCATTGGTATGGCGAAAGTCTCTACCTCCGCTTATGAAGCTTATGACCTTGGAATCCTTCAACACGGCAAAGATATCGTAGTTGTTAATAAGGATAGACAAATAGCTACGGCAAAAGCGCATGCTAGACTAATGGCGGAAGCGGGTTATACCCAACCGCCCAAGAGAAAAGATATCAAAGTGCTGGGAAAACAAGCCTTAGGCATGTTCTTGGTAGGAACGGATGCCATGGAGGCAAGTCACTATATCAGTGAGCATGACAAGAAAATCGCCAATAAATTGGCCTATGTCATGGCAGGAGGTGATTTGTCAGAGCCCACCCTTGTTAATGAGCAATATTTATTGGATATAGAACGGGAAGCGTTTTTATCGCTTTGTACCGAGAAAAAGACTTTGGAAAGAATCCAGCATATGCTCAAAACAGGCAAACCTCTAAGAAACTAAAAAATGAAAACAGCATATATAGTTAAGGCTTACCGTACGGCGGTAGGAAAAGCTCCAAAAGGAGTATTCAGATTCAAAAGAACCGATGAACTCGCTGCTGAGACCATCGAATATATGATGAAGGAGTTGCCCGACTTCGATAAAAAACGAATCGATGATGTTATAGTCGGTAACGCAATGCCGGAAGGGTCACAAGGATTGAATATGGCACGACTGATTTCTTTAATGGGATTGGATATTGTCGACGTACCAGGAGTGACCGTAAACCGTTTCTGTTCTTCAGGAATAGAAACCATTGGGATTGCAACGGCAAAAATCCAATCTGGAATGGCCGATTGTATCATTGCGGGGGGAGCGGAAAGTATGAGTGCTGTGCCTATGACCGGATATAAGACCGAATTGAATTACGATTTAGTGAATGCGGGCCATGAAGATTATTATTGGGGTATGGGTAACACGGCCGAAGCTGTGGCCAATGAGTTCAAAGTTTCCCGTAAAGACCAGGATGACTTCGCCTATAACTCGCACATGAAAGCCTTGAAAGCTCAGGCGGAAGACCGTTTTCAAGATCAAATTGTGCCTATTGAAGTTGAACAGACCTATATTGATGAAAGCGGAAAAAAAGCCACAAAAAAATACACGGTAACCAAAGATGAAGGTCCGAGAAAAGGAACATCTGTGGACGTATTGAATAAACTACGTCCTGTATTTGCAGCTGGTGGAAGTGTTACCGCTGGTAATTCTTCCCAAATGAGTGACGGGGCAGCCTTTGTTATGGTGATGAGCGAAGAAATGGTCAAAGAATTGAATCTTCAACCCATTGCAAGACTGGTCAATTATGCAGCAGCCGGTGTACCACCAAGAATTATGGGCATTGGTCCAGTTGCGGCCATCCCGAAAGCTCTAAAACAAGCTGGTCTAAAGCAAGAAGATATAGAACTTATAGAATTGAATGAAGCATTTGCATCACAATCGCTAGCGGTAATGCGAGAATTGGATTTAGATCAAGAAATCGTAAATGTCAATGGAGGTGCAATTGCCCTTGGCCACCCACTAGGGTGTACCGGCGCAAAATTATCCGTGCAGCTTTTCGATGAAATGAGAAAACGCGATATGAAAGGCAAATATGGCATGGTAACCATGTGTGTTGGTACAGGGCAGGGGGCGGCAGGTATCTATGAATTTTTAAATTAGAAAAAGAAATAAATATGAGTACGGAAATAGCGAACAAAGAACTTTTAAGAGGCGGTCAATTCGTAGTAAAAGAAACCAATTGCGAAGATGTTTTCACATTGGAAGATTTGAACGAAGAACAAAAGATGATGCGCGAAAGCACCCAGGAATTTGTGGATCGCGAAATCTGGGCCCATTGGGAACGTTTTGAGAAAAAAGACTACGCCTATACAGAGCAGTGCATGCGAAGTGCTGGTGAACTGGGCTTACTGGGTATTGCGGTGCCCGAGGCCTATGGAGGATTAGGAATGGGCTTTGTCTCTACCATGCTCGTTTGTGATTATATTTCCGGCGCTACAGGTTCTTTTAGTACCGCATTCGGCGCACATACAGGTATTGGCACGATGCCTATTACACTCTATGGTACTGAAGAACAAAAAAAGAAATACGTGCCAAAATTGGCTTCTGGCGAATGGTTTGGTGCATATTGTC
>JARFRH010000071.1 GCA_029287355.1 Maribacter sp.
CTACCCACTTGATTATGAAAAGATTATTATTGCTTTCGGGTTTGACTTTGCTCCTATCCTGTCAGGAAAAAAAAGAGACAAAGAAATCATCTGACTTCCAAAATTTTATTGAAAATTTCGGTGCCTCGACTAATGCTTCCGACATCCCTGATTTAAGTGCAGCCCACTTTACATCTGAATTGGAGCATGTTCGTGGGCAACTCCAAGAACTGTCAGCAATCGATAGCAATCAATTATCATTTGAGGATAGAATTGATTGGCGTTTTGCGTATAGTATTTTAAAAGGGAAGGAGATTCGACAATCGGAACATCAAACCTGGAAGATGGATCCAAGGGACTACATGTCTTTTCGGGCACTCGGAAATATCATTGAAAAACCCGGAGAACTTTCCGAAAAAACAACTCAATTGGAAGCCCGATTAAAGGTATTACCCACCCAACTTCAGAACGGACAAAATCAGCTTGAATATTATGTGCCTCGATTTCAAGAACTTTCATTGTTCATGGCGGAAAATGCAAAATCGCTTTTTGATAAGGACTTGATGGAATTTGCATCACAATCACTGGATGGTGAAAAGTTGGTTCCCTTAATTGCAAAATGCCAAGAGGCCTTAACGGGCTATACCGAATTTGTTTCGAAAGAACTCCCTAAAAAACCGATAAGGGATTTTGCGATGGGCAAAGAAGCCTATAATCGGATGCTCGAACAGCAATTTCTGTTAGATTACAATGATGAAACCCTTTGGGCGTTTGGAAAATCACAATTCGATCAAACGGTTGCGGAACTTGAAGCTTTGGCACAAGAAATAGATCCAAATAAGACTTGGCAAGTCATAGCTACAGAAACTAAAAATGAATATCCCCAGCCTCATGAGATGATTGCCGCACATCAGCTTTGGGTAGATAGTTCAAAGGCACATATTCTAAATAATAAGCTAATACCAATTCCCTGGAAAGAAAGAGTGCAGGTAGTGCCTCGGGCCGAATACTTAAGAAAAACATCGTATTACGGTAATTTTTCCCGGGCTCAAGGAAAAGACCAGGATAGTATTTTTACGGCCCAATGGATGATAAATCCGTTTGAGGATCAATGGGATGACCATACCAAGCAAGAGTATCTTGTAGAGCATGATTGGGGAGTAATCATCGTAACTGCACCTCATGAATCCTATGGTGGTCATCATGTTCAAAGCCTTTACCAGATGCATAACCCGAGCAAACTTAGGCGTGAAAATGGATTATCGATGTTCAGCGAAGGTTGGGGGCTTTACAATGAACAACTAATGAGCGAGACAGGGTTCTTTCCCAGTAAGAGAATCCATTTGCGCCAATTACAATTGCGCCTATGGAGAAATGCCCGCGTTGTATACGACGTTGGAATGCATACGGGGAAAATGACCTATGAAGAAGCGATAACAATGATGACGGACAAAGTAGGTTTTCTTCGATGGGCGGCTCAACTTGAAGTAGATTCTGCCTCAGAAAGACCTGGGTATTTTATCGGATACTTTATGGGCATGAGCGAAATTTTAAAAATGCGAACGCGCTATCAAGAAAAAATGGGAGATCGTTTCACCCTAAGTGATTTTCATGAAAAACTCTTGAAAATTGGAAATATGCCACCAAAACTAATCGAGGTTTCTTTATTTAGAAGCTAGTACGTTGACTAACATCTAAAAATTACGATTATGAAGACAATGACCTGCAAACAGCTAGGTGGCGCATGTGATATGGAATTCACAGCCCATACTTTTGAGGAAATCACCCAAATGAGCAAAAAGCACGGCACAGAAATGTTTCAAGCGGGTGATGTGGCACATTTAAAAGCCATGGGCGATATGCAACAATTGATGAAATCACCTGAAGCAATGGCCGCTTGGTTCGAAAATAGAAGAAAAGAATTCGAAGCCCTGCCTGAAAATGAATAAGTACGTTTCTGTTTTAACTGATTAAAGCGCTAATATAGCTCCAATGTTGGGTTTGAAATAATTCGGCCCTTTTAGCACCTTACCATCCTCTCGGTAAATAGGATTTCCATCTGCACCTAACTTACTCATATTACTCCGCTGTATTTCTTCGAACACCTCTTCTATTTTGTGCTGCATACCATGTTCCAGAATCGTACCACAAAGAATATAAAGCATATCGCCCAATGCATCGGCGACTTCTATCAGATCATTATTCCGAGCGGCTTCAAAATATTCCTTGTTCTCCTCGTCCATCAAATTGAAACGAAGGGTGTTCTTGTTCTCTCCTAAATCCGCTTTCATGGTTTCTGAAACACCTAAACCAAAAGAGTTGTGAAACAGCCGCACCGCATCTATCTTATTTTTCATTATAATTTGTTTTCGATTAGCTTTGCGTAAAAATAGAAAATATGTTCAGCAACGGACAAATAGTTTTTGCAATCTTGTTTATTGTCATTTTTGGAATAATTGTTTCTTACACTTACAAAAAAGACAAAAAATTACATCTAAAAAACTACCAAGGTGTTAAATGGGTGGGTATTTTCTTTCTAATATTCTTAATTATTCTCTTCTGTATTAAGTATTTACTTAAAAATTAACATGTTTTCTGTGAGTATCACAAAAACGAATTCTCGGACAACAATTTTGCATTTTGTCGCGTATAATATACCAAACATCGTATTTTTGCGTTGTTTATCGTATAAGGGGCAATAAAATGATAACATTTTTTACAATTCTTTTCATCATAATCGGGGTAAATGCCATCATGCTATTCATAAATCGGAATGGTATGGGACAAAAAAGGAAGCCTACTGCAGGTACTACCGAAACATCCGCCTCCAAAATCTACCCAATAGATTTAATTTCATCAAAGTATAAGAAAGCAGTATAGTTTCATCTGTTTGATATTATATTCGAGATTCGATTCACCTCTTAACTTTTCTGTTGCCGGCCAAAATTGTTCTGGCTCATTTCATACCTTTGGGCATGCGGCAACTACTACTTGTTTTTTTAGGAGGAGGTTTTGGGAGCATTCTCAGATATGTTATCTCCAAAAATCTAAATCCGTATTTACAACACTTTTTTTTAGGCACGTTTTTGGTCAATATTGCCGGCTGCCTGCTTATCGGGATTATTTTGGGGCTATCGTTCAAAAGCAGTTACCTTTCTGAAAACCAGACACTTCTTCTAGGTACAGGATTTTGTGGCGGTTTCACCACCTTCTCAACTTTTGCATTTGAAGAGCATTCCCTTTTAAGCGAAGGGCAACTCTTTAATTTCTCTATGTATACCATTTCAAGTATTGTGGTGGGTATTATCGCTATTGCGATTGGCCTATGGATATCCAGAATGGTTTAATTCACATTCTTTATTAGTTTCTTCTTCATTTAACAAAACGCCGGTCTCTTCTATTTTCTTTGAATAATTCGTAAGGAATGATTCAAAACAGTCTTGTTTTTTGAAAAATCAGCACTTGACTTCACTTCGCTACATTTGAATCTTAAAATTCCGAACTATATTTTTTCATACCCCTAAAATAATAGGGTATAATTTCTCATTATCATAAAAATGATTCAATGACCCCTATTTTTTTTAGGGCTTAATTATTTTAACATACATTTGGCGCTTTAAATAACAACTAGCAGGCTAAAAAGCAATGGCATTTAAATCGCAATAAAGTATGCTTCCATTACAAAGCTTGCAACCAATTAAACCTTTTAAATAGTAACACAATGAAACAAGTCGAGGCAATTATCAGAAAATCAAAATTTGATGACGTCAAGAAAGCGCTACATGAAATCGAGGTGAATTTCTTTAGCTATTGGGATGTCACAGGAGTTGGTAACGAAAAACAAGGTCATGTTTACAGAGGTATCTCTTATAGTACTTCAGACATTCAGCGCCGTTATCTCTCCGTCGTGGTTTCGGATGAGTTTTTGGAAAAAACCGTCAATTGCATTTTAGAGTCGGCCTATACCGGCAATGTAGGAGATGGTAAAATATTCGTTTCCGAAGTAATAGAAGCATATCGAATTAGAACCAAGGAAAACGGTCAATCCGGAATAAACTAACTAACAACCCACTAAACTTTTAAAAAATGGACGCAGGATTATTTACAGCAAATAACGTATGGATGATGTTGGCTACCGCTTTGGTATTCTTCATGCATACGGGTTTCGCCTTTTTGGAAATAGGCTTAACAAGACAGAAAAACACGATTAATATTTTATTCAAAAACATATTTATTATAACGGTAGGCCTACTACTCTATTACGCATGGGGTTTCAATATGATGTATCCCGGTTTTGAGGAAGGTTCTTCCGGAATATTCGGTTTCGCAGGATTTGGAATTGCCGCTCCCGAAAATGGCATGACCGCCGAATATGCCGATGGCGGATACACCTGGTGGACCGACTTTCTTTTTCAGGGTATGTTCGCAGCAACAGCAGCTACTATAGTTTCAGGAGCAGTAGCGGAACGAATGAAAATAGGGGCCTTTATGATTTTCACCGTATTATATGTCGGACTTGTTTACCCAATCGTAGGAGCCTGGAAATGGGGAGGCGGATTCTTGGATGCATGGGGCTTCTATGATTTTGCAGGTTCTACATTAGTACACTCCGTAGGAGGCTGGGCCGCCCTGGTCGCTATTGCGCTGCTTGGTGCCAGAATTGGAAAATTCGGGGAAGATGGTAAAACCAAGGCGATTCCCGGTCACAGTATTCCACTTGCTACAGCAGGGGTGTTGATCCTATGGTTGGGCTGGTTTGGTTTCAACGGGGGTTCCGTGCTATCTGCCGACCCAGAACTGACTTCTTTAGTTTTGGTCACTACATGTCTCTCAGCTGCAGCTGGCGGTGTTGCGGCAATGACTTTGTCATTTGTGCTCTACAAAAACCTTGACCTCACCATGTTCTTAAATGGAATTCTAGGTGGTTTGGTCGGAATCACTGCTGGTGCGGATTTAATGTCGCCAAATGAAGCCATAATTATTGGTTTATTGGCGGGTATTATCATCGTACTCGGGGTTGCCTTAGTTGACAGATTAAAACTGGATGACCCTGTTGGTGCCGTAGCAGTTCACTTGATCTGCGGTATTTGGGGCACTTTAGCAGTGGGCATCTTTGGTTCCATGGCAGGTGGAGACCAATTCTTGACACAATTGTACGGCGTCTTGATTATCGGTGGTTTCTGTGTGGTTACCTCTGGAATCATTTTAGGGGCACTTAAAGCCATCATGGGACTTCGAGTTTCGAAAGAAGAAGAAATCGAAGGTCTTGACCTTCATGAGCATGGTATGGATGCCTATCCAGACTTTATTAATGACTAATTGAAATAAAGGCAAACGGAGCGTTTTGCAGAACGCTCCGTTTTTAAAGCGCTAACACAAAAATCAAATCTCAAAACCCCTCACCGGGAAATCTAAACTCAAGAATTATGAAAGCGATTACTATTACAAAGTACTTAAAAAATATTTCAATTCTAGCATGTATCCTTTTTACGACGAGCAGCATGTTCGCGCAAGATGAAGAAGAAACAAAACCTAAATTCAGTTTTAGCGGTAGCGTTGATGCCTATTATAGAGCTAACTTAAATGCAGCGAATGCAGGTGAAAATTATGTTGCACCAGGCAGTTCGTTTGCACAATTACCCGGTTTTGCATTGGGCATGGCAAATGTGATCGGTGCTTATGAAGGTGAAAAAGTTGGGTTTGTGGCCGATTTGGTATTTGGACCAAGAGGTACTGACGCTATCTTTGCATCACCTATGTATTCCGCAACGGGTAATATTGTAAACCAACTTTACGCTTATTGGAATGTAAGTGAAAGTGTTACCTTGACTTTTGGTAATTTCAATACGTTTTTAGGATACGAGGTAATATCCCCTGTGGCGAATTTTAACTATAGCACATCGTATTTATTTTCTTATGGACCATTTTCACACACAGGATTAAAAGCCGATTTTGCCTTATCGGATGACTTCAGCTTGATGCTGGCCATTATGAACCAAACAGATTTGACCGAATTCAATCCTACTGGTCAATATGCCTACGGGGCACAATTAGGCTATAGCGATCAATATTTGAATTTATTGATAGATAATGGTTCATTTGAAGTTGATTATACAGGCGGGTTTAATTTGTCCGATTCGTTTTTCTTAGGACTAAATGCCGCTTACTTTAGCGGAGATGAAGCCGATGGAATAGGAAACTTTGCAGGAGTTGCACTTTACCCACAATTAGCAGCATCAGAAAATTTCAGTATTGGTCTCAGAGGGGAGTATTTTGCAGAAACGGATGGTTTTGGCGCCATAGGCTCCTCACCAGATCCAGGTTTTGATGGTGATATGAGTGTCTTTGCCATTACCCTTACAGGCAGTGCCACTATTGGAGATTTAATGATAAAGCCAGAATTGCGCTTAGATAGCGCATCGGAAGATGTGTTCGTAAATGCTGACGGAGAAGTAATGGCCGGTCTTTCTTCTTTTGTACTGGCAGCCGTCTACTCGTTTTAAAAAAAAGGATTTAATTGGTTGCGTTATTTATAGTTTGAAGTTCAAAAAACCCTGGCGATTTTGTCAGGGTTTTTTAGTTTAACCTGAACTATGCATTAGATCGATGTGAGAGGGCTTGTAGCTGCAAAAAATATAACGGTTCATATTTACTGCCTAGCACAACTATGATCATAGCAAAGATTTAGTGAAACGGCATATTTTGAAATAGTTGAAGGCCGAAGTTGCTTTTCTATGGCCTAATTCGGGTTTAATCATATCCTTTTTTAAAATCCTTAACCCCCGCTTCTACCCTAGTCTTGAGATCGTTTACACCCGGCACCAAAGGACAGGAAAACTTTTTGTTATAAGTACAATAGGGATTATAAGCTTTGTTGAAATCAAGTAATATCGTATTTCCAGAGGGTATGGAAAGGTCCAAATACCGTCCTCCTCCATAGGTTTCGTCTCCGTTCGTTAAATCGGTAAACGGTAGAAACAAATAATCTTCATAGCCTTCTTCAAGTATTAACTCTTCATTTTGATAGATTTCCAATTGGTGAACTGACCCATTTAAAGAAAAATGCGCTACACCAAAGACCACTTCTTTTGACTTTCTATCTGTAGTTGTCGGCATTAAAAAAGGAATCGCATCAGGAGTACGAATGAATTTTGCCTCCACCACATAACTGGTATCGGCCGAAAAGAAATCCAACGATTCGAAATCCTTACGAAATCGATCCGGCAAAGGTGATGTTTCCGGATTTTTGAATTCCTCGTTCAACGCTGCCTGAAATTCAACAATATCCTGTAAGGCTCCTGATTTGTCCGCAACAAATTCTTTTTGTGCCGTGTCGTGATATTTCTTTTTTTGCTTACAGCCCGTTCCAAAGAACAGTAAGACGAACATAAGTAAGACTGAAAGTTTCATAATCCAAATTAAAGTATAAAAATACAATTAAAAGCGTTTCCTCGATTTTGGGATTTTGGTTGTACTTTGTGGGAAATTCCAGAAGCCATGAAATCGATATTTTGTCTCATCGTAATCCTTGTGTTTTCCCTGTCCTGCACGGAAATAAAAAAAGAGGTCGAAAATACAGCCATAGAAAACAGCATACGACCGCACTTAGAGCCCAATAGATACAATGTGGCCTTCTTGATTATGAAAGGCACATATAATACGGAGTTTACAGCGCCTTATGATATTTTTCAACACACGCAATATCGAAAGAACATCAAGGCTATGAATACTTTTACCGTAGCCAATACACTAGCACCCATTACCACCTTCGAAGGTGTTCGCATCTTGCCCGATTTTGATTACACTAAAGACAGCTTACCCCAAATAGATATTCTTGTAGTACCTAGTGCAGAACATCATTTGGATACTGATTTGAAAGATAACATCATGCTCGATTTCGTTAAAAAAATCGATCATAAAGCACTTTTCATGACAAGTCATTGCGATGGAGCCTTCGTGTTGGCCAAAGCGGGATTATTGAATGATGTAGCATCTACTACCTTCCCCAGTGATATTGAAGCTTACAAAAAGATGTTTCCCCAACTTGATGTAAAGGATAGTGTGCTTTTCGTCCATGATGGCAAATACATTACCTCCGCCGGAGGAGCCAAAAGCTTTGAAGCAGCACTTTATCTTTGTGAATATTTATATGGTAAAGAAATCGCACAATCTTTGGCAGGTGGCCTAGTTATAGATTGGAAGCTTGAAGACCTGCCTCGATTCATTGCTCAATAAGATCATATCGGGCATCTTTCAAGTACTTTACCATTACTTTATTAAATTCTGGCATAATTCGAAACAGTGCCGTATGCTCAAGGGCATATAAGGTTTCTTGATCAGTGTAACCATTTTTCAAGAGTTCCTCTAAATAGTAAAGCGCCGTACCATAGTCTTCGATTTTTGCGCTATACGAGATGACGTTCAAATAAGATTGGTAAGATTCAACATCGGTAATGGTATTGACCATCCATAAAAAATTAAGCGCTTCCTCGTCCACAGGTGTTTCGGCTTTTACAATATCGATTTGATCGGCTATCAAAGCATTGACAAATCCTTTTAATCTTCGACCCGACTGCTTTTCATAAATACTGGGTTTTTTTTCATATTCCTGTAGCTTTTCTATTTGGTACTTCCACCATCCCAGATTGTTATAATTATACGTCAACACATCTTCCTCTAGATAGTACACATAGTCTTCCTTGATTAATGATTCCCTAAAAAGGACAGCGTTCAGCGTTCGATTGGCACTTCTAAATTGCCGAGTCTTACGCAACGTTTTGGAACTTGTTTTCAGTGAATCGACATTTCGTAGTAAGCGATAGCTCTCGGTCATTTCCTTTAATAATTTATCGGCCAATAAGGGTTGATTGGCTGTAATCAAACTACTAATCTCTCCGAGGCTTTTTCGGTAGCTTGTATCAATAAAAGTCGAATCCTTGTCCAATTCACCATTCGCCATTAAGCCCAAGGTCAGCAGCTCCATTGCCTTGCTTATATATTTGGTACTTGGCCATTCTTGACCCCCTTGGAAAATCAAAAGATTATTCGGAAATCTCAACTTATTCAACACCTTCTCCGTACGCAACATTGACGTATAATTATAATCTTCAATCCCAACAATACCTACAAAATGAAAAGGATTCTTACTACTTAACACCTCACTGTTCGCCACAGGGGAACCACAGGAAATCACCCCTTTGACTTTTTTGATGAACGTTGGCATCAGGGAAGCCAAACGAGCACCAGCGGTATAACCCCCGGTATATAGCCGATTTTCTTGTACGGGAACCATCGCGAAGAGCGTATTGAACATTCTGCTGGAAATCAATACGTTTTTTGAAAGTGTTAAACTGTCATTGATGTTGTTCGATGCAGCCAAAATATAACCCTGATCTTCCGCGGCCTCCCGGAACATACTAATCACCTGCTTACCCCGACCTTTGGTATCATAAACAAAAAGCACGGGCCACTTCTTTGTCATTTCGAAAGCCTTCGGCAAGTAGACAGCGAAAGTTTCTGCGACTGAATCCGTTACTTGAATGCCATCGATTATCGCACCTTTTTTCAATGTGATTTGCTGGGCTGTACCAAATAAGGAAAAGGAAAGGAAAAGTAAGAGTACGTTTTTTTTCATTTGTTCACTATGGCTCTTTAATCAAAAGGATTTATCAAAAATCCGGCCAAAAAATCTCTTAGCTTAAATTTAAGCAATAAATTTTTAGCCTCCACCTTTTCTGAATTTGATTCAAATATTCATAATCCATTATAATGGCTTTTTAATTGCCGATTTATATACGGGCAATTTATCCTTGACATTCGAAAGCAATAAGAAAAGGCCTGTCATGTCGGGAACAAACTTGCCAAGGTCATTGCATTTAGAAAATCGGTTACCCATTCGGAGTTTTTTTTATTGGCGCATTGGAAACTACATTGGATAAAATGATGTGAGTTCTTGTCTCGCCATATTGAATGAGTCTGTCAATAAATTTTTCTAGATGAAATTGGTCTTTAAGAACCACCTCCATTACAATGTTTTCGTTGCCCGTGATTCGGTAACAGTTGATTACCTCTTCAAAAGTGACTACCGTCAATAAAAAAGGTTTCAGTTTGCCCATAAAAGCCCGTAAGGTTATAATCGCTTTTAATTGATGGCCTGTCAAGGCATGAGACACCATTGCCTTGTACCCTTGAAGAATTTCAAGGTCCTCCATTTTTTTAACTCTTTCCGCAACTGCAGGCGGGGTAAGGCCAACTTTTCGGCCAATATTAGCAAATGATTCTCGCGCATTTTCTTGTAGACATTCGAGAATCTTCCAGTTTAAACCATCTATCTTAACTTTCAAAGCTATTTTTATTTATTTTTTTAAAATCAATAGCTAAAATACAATAATACTATCGAATACAAAGCAATCAATGCTAAATTGAACGTAACTTTATACGAATCAATTGCTATTTCAAAGAAAATGTCTACTAAAAATCTTGGAGCGATACCTGTATACCAAAAAGCATTGGAGTTGCATGAAATTAGTAAAGCAATAGCTTCTTACGTTTCTTTCAATAAAGATGTTCTCAAACGCTATCATTCAAATAGCTTACGGGACAATATTGCTGATTCTTTAGTAAACGATACGGTGCTTATTCCAAAGCAGATAGCACAGGCTGAACATTCTAAATCTTATGCCGAACGTTTAAAAAGTGCATCGTTCATTAACATTATGATTCGCAATATCAACTCATACTGTCTTGGCCTTGAAAAAGATGGCGTGAAAGAAATGGAATATCTCAACCTTTTACGTTCTGAAATCAAGAGTTTCCGTAAGTCTTTCACAAAATGGAGAAGGACAATCCGTAAAGATTAAACCATATTTTCCTTCATTTAAACTAGTATCTGCATTTTGAAGATTCTCAGTTACCCAAGCTTTTCAAATACCACAAATTTTAAAAGTTTTGATTCGTTTATTGTTCTAATTTTACACTTAAATTAAGAACAATTGCAAACAACCATTCTCATTCATTGCCCCGATCAATCTGGAATCGTACATGCCGTCACGGGTTTTATTCATTCGAAAGGAGGGAATATCATATACTTAGATCAACATGTAGACAAACAGGCTGACGTTTTCTTCATGCGCTTGGAAAGTGAATTCGATGCTGATGAAATTTCGATACCCGAATTCAAAAACGAGTTTGAAAAATCAGTCGTTGCACCTTATGGGATGCGTTGGAGTCTACATACTGATGATATGGTTCCCAGAATGGCTTTATTTGTTTCGAAATACAATCACTGTCTTTACGACTTATTGAGCAGGCATAACTCCGGAGAATTGAATGTAGAGATTCCTTTTATCATAAGTAACCATAAGGATCTGCAATCAATAGCAGAGCAATTCTCGATTCCGTTCCACCATATCCCGATTACAAAAGAAACAAAGGCCAAAGCTGAAACCAGACAACTTCAACTACTAAAAGAAAGTACTATTGACTTTATTGTTCTTGCGCGCTATATGCAAATTGTGAGCAGCAAGATAATTGATGAATATCCCCATAAAATCATCAACATACACCATTCTTTTTTGCCGGCTTTCGCAGGCGCGAAACCATATCATGCTGCCTTTAAACGCGGTGTAAAAATCATTGGAGCAACAAGTCATTATGTTACCGAAGAACTTGATGCTGGCCCAATTATTGAACAAGACGTCGCTACAGTCTCCCATACGCACACCATACAAGACCTTATCGCAAAGGGTAGAGATCTAGAAAAAATAGTTCTTTCTAGAGGCGTTCAATTGCATGTACAGCGCAAAACCATGGTCTATAATAACAAGACGGTTATCTTTTCTTAAGCCTTCATTATAATTTACCAGCAAGTTTCTTGCGCGTTTGAATACTAACCATCTGAGGCTTCCGTTCTACTATCGAATGAACTTATGCCCTACAAAAACAGCGCCCATGAAACAATTAACGCTAGCACTTATCTTGATTTTTCAACTCACAGCTTGTGGTGAACTACAACAAGTGGTGAACCAATTACCTCAAGGCCAACAAAGCATTGGAAATGCCGAAATAGGAAGTGGGCTAAGACAGGCCTTGAATTTGGGCATAGAAAAGCAAGTCACTAAATTAACTCAAACTGATGGGTTCTTTAAAAACGAATTGGTGAAAATAATGCTTCCGGAAGAACTTCAAAAAGTAGATAAGACCCTTCGTGATATCGGCTTGGGAAAATTAGCCGATGAAGGGTTAAAAGTACTGAACAGAGCCGCCGAAGACGCGGTGGGGGAAGCCACACCAATATTTGTGAATGCGGTAAAAGGGATTACCTTCAATGACGCCAAAACAATTCTTTTAGGAAACGACAATGCTGCAACCCAATATCTTACCTCAGCTACCCAAAAACAACTTTACGACAAATTCAACCCGGTCATCAAAAATTCATTCGAAAAAGTTGGAGCAGATAAAATATGGGAAAACCTCATCACAAAGTACAACAACATCCCCTTCACCAATAACGTAAATCCAGACTTAACCGACTATGTGACCAATGAAGCGTTAAGTGGCGTTTACACCATGATCGCAGTAGAGGAGAAAGAAATACGCAACAAGGCTTCTTCGCGCACAACGGACTTACTGCGAAGGGTTTTCGGGTTGCAGGACTGAAATCTAAAATTATTCATCGAAATCAACAATATTCCAAAAAATATTCCGTTGTAATTTAAGAGTATTCTAAACAGATCTATAATCTTTAATTAATCTTTTTTCCAAAGGCTTTTAAAGAATTTTATACCGAATTATTTGAGTTAGTAATTTTTTGAGTTAGTTAGTTAATAAAAACCGGTGGGAGCATCGGTTTTTTTTTGCTCTTTTCCGGCCTTATTATGCGATAGTTTTTTTCATATCAAAAGCACTTCAAAATGTTACGATAACCATGATTTATCCAATAGGCCTTAACTTCAAAGGTGTTTGAAAAAGGTAAACTATTATCGGAAGTTACTATTTTTAAACTGTTTTTTGGCTTTGGTTTATATTTATTCCTAACTTCAAACAGGCTAATTCATCAATCAATCAAAAATGAGACAACTAGGAATAACCATGTTCTTTCTATTCGTATATGGAATCCTATCCTCTAGTCCTGTCTCTTATACACATCTGACGCTGCCGACGATCCAACTCT
>JARFRH010000233.1 GCA_029287355.1 Maribacter sp.
AGATGTTGTCATGGCCCGCGTTGATTCACTGCCGGAAGATGCCAAAAAAGTACTTCAGCTTGGATCGGTCATAGGCCGAGAGTTCAGCTACAAGTTGATCAAACAATTGTACGAGTTATCCGAACAAGAATTATTATTCTCCATGTCCATCCTAAAGGACTCCGAGCTTCTCTATGAAAGAGGTATATATCCTCAATCGATATACGTTTTCAAACACGCGCTCACTCAGGAAGCAGTTTATCAGTCATTGCTTAAAAGCGTTTGTCAGGAATGCCATTCTAAGATTGCTCAGACGTTGGAGTGTGATTTTCCCGAGATAACAGGTGTTAATCCGGAGATGTTGGGCCGTCATTTTACTGAAGCAGGTATGGTAGAGCAGGCGATTCCCTATTGGCAAAAAGCAGGTGAAATAGCCATACGAAGATCAGCAAGTATTGAAGCTATCGGTCACCTTAAAAAGGGACTTGAATTGCTCAAAGCCTTATCAGGTGAACCCTCCCCTGAGAGTATTGAGCTGGAATTGCGCTTACAGGTCGCTTTAGGAAATGCCCTGATCGCAACCAAAGGCTATGCAGATCCGGAAGTCGGGGAAACCTTCAACTGTGCAAGTGAGCTGTGCTTGCAGGAAGATGAAAGCCCTCAGCTTTTTCAAGTTCTGCATGGTCTAGCCAGATTTCATATAGTACGGACGGAGCTGCAAAAAACACGCGAGCTGGGTAAACAGCTTCTTCGATGGGCGAAACAGCATCAGGATGCAGTGCTTTTTTTGTCGGCCCACCAATTAATAGGCACAGCTTTATGGTTCATGGGTGATTTTGGTACAGCCCAGGAACAGTTCGAGCAAGGCTTCTCCTATTATGACCCTCCACAGCACAAATCCTATATAAGCCTTACAGATGAAGATCAGGGGGTGATCTGCCTCTCTTATATGGCTTGGAACTTATGGTTACTTGGATATCCAGACCGATCATTGGATTTAAGCAACAAGGCACTCTCTCTTGCACGAAAATTATCTCATCCTTTAAGCACGGTCTTTGCATTGAGCTATGCTGCCATTCTCCATATTTACCGCAAAGAACCACGAAAAGTGCAAGAACAAGCTAAGGCGGCGATAGCCATTGCATCCGAGAAAGGATTTGTTTTTTGGACTGCATTCGCAGAAATGTTTTTGGGATGGGCCTTATCTCTCGAAGGCCAAAGTGAAGAAGGGTTAACTCTGATTCGAAAAAGTTTTGCCGATTGGCAGGCTACAGGGGCCCAATTAGGCGGAACCCAATTTACAGTATGGCTGGCTGAGACATATGGAAAAGCCAAAAATGTCGAAACAGGATTGGATGTTGTAACCAATACGTTAGCTTTAATACAAAAAAATGAAGAACGCCTTGGGGAGGCTGAGCTGTGTCGAATTAAAGGCGATTTGCTTTTGATGCAAGGTAGTGACGAGGATGAAGCTGAAAACTGCTTTAAGCAAGGTATAGAAATTTCCAAATGCCAGTGTGCTAAATCGCTAGAATTGCGATCAAGTATCAGTTTGACCCGTTTGTGGCAAGCTCAGGGCAAACACAAAGATGCCAAAAGAGTACTGGCTGAAATCTACAATTCTTTCGACGAGGGGTTTAATACAGCAGATTTAAAGGAGGCGAGGTCACTATTAGAAATGCTATCCTGAATTTGACACCTGATCGTAATGTTGACCGAGGGACTGAAAGTTAAAAGGATAATTCGGTATGAATTTCCACAATCTCATGATCATTACAGCGATTGCTACCATTGGTTTTGGTACTGGATTTATTATTGCACCAAAGGCCCTTATTGCATTATGCGGACTGTCCTCTACCCCCATCATCGAATTCTCCCTACGCTTATATGCAACGGCGATTTTTGGTGTTGGCGCGTTGGCATTGTTGATTAGGCTATTAGAAAATTATCCTGAAGATATTATCATGACCGATCGATCCTGGAAATTTTCCGTTCTTTTTTTGAAAGTGAGAAAATAATGAAAAAGTGGTTTCGGCATAAGAACATATTTATCAAGTTTTTGATCATTGGATGGTCGTCCATCTTACTGATTGTTTTGCCATCCTTTTTAATAATGTCGTATTTTCTAAATAAAACGGAGCGTGCCGATCAGATTCACACGATGACAGACAGCATTATCATTCAGATGCTGAATGCCCGTATCGCTGAAAAAAGTTTTATCCTTCGTGATTTACACGATGAAAAATTCTATAGCGCAGGCTTTTCAAACAACCTCCAGGCTCATCAGCGCTTTACAAAGAATGCTCAGGATAAAATCGAACATCTGATTGAATGGCGGCCTGTCAACGGTAAAAATAGTGCTGATCGGCTTATGCAGCAGGTGAAGGAATACAGCAATATTTTTTCGCAATTGGTAGAGACCTACCAAAAAATTGGATTCAAAGACTGGGGGGTGCTTGGGCAGTCGCGCAGTGCGATCCATGCAGTCGAAGCCCAAATAACCGGAATGAATCGAACCGATCTGCAGGAATCGCTGCTTCAACTAAGAAGACTGGAAAAAGACTACCTTCTGAGGGGCGATGAAAAGTATCTGCAGGATATTCGCAACCAGATAGCCGGATTGCGCGAGGCGGTTATAAAAATACCCAAGTCCAAGGCAACGAAGATATCAGAAAATCTGACGTTGTATGAAAATGCTTTTCAAAAATTTGTAACGCTGCAAAAAAAAGTTGGCCGGACCGATGAAGAAGGACTTCAAAGTCAATTTCAAAAGGTGATTGCAAGAATGGAAACCGTTGTCGATCAAATCATGGCGGAAAGCAAGTTGGACTATGAAAAGGCAAAGCAGGATTTTCGTTTGATGAGCCTGATTATCTACTTGGTGGGCATTGCAGTGGGAAGCACATTTTATTTTTTTTTCGCTCGCTCGGTCTCCATGAAACTGATCGCATTAAAAGATGGTGTATTACGTGTTGGCATGGGGAACCTCGATACCAACGTCCCGGTTACAACAAATGATGAAATCGGTATCGTTGCCGAGGCGTTCAATAAAATGACGGTCGATTTAAAGGCGGTCACCGTTTCAAAAAACTACGTTGATAAAATCATAGAGTCCATGGCGGTTATGGTAATTGTGGTCAATTCGGAAGGAATAATAGCAAAAGTCAACCGGGCTACCCTTGATCTACTGGGATATGAAGAAAGGAAGTTGATCGGAAAGAAGATTGATCTGATATTTAACGATGCGAAAACCGATCACATTTTCTTAGATGAAATCATCCGAACAAAGTCCGTCCGCAATTTTGAAACCGAACTGGTTGGCAAGGACACGCAGAGGATATTTGTATCCTTATCCGGCTCCCTGATATCTGATAGCGTTGAAATTGTATGCGTGGCACAGGACAACACAGAACGCAAGCGGGCGGAGAAAATGTTGCGAAAATCGGCAAAAGAGCTACGTCTCCTATCTTCCAGAATATTGGAAGCCCAGGAAAGTGAGCGCAAACGGGTGGCCCGTGAACTTCACGACGGCATTGGGCAGGCACTGACA
>JARFRH010000258.1 GCA_029287355.1 Maribacter sp.
CAAGGCAACCTCTCCGAAATGGTACAAGACCCGAACGCCATGCTCGGTAAGCACGATGGCCTCATCGTTGACCAGCGGCAGGGGAAATTTCATTTAGAACCTGCTATACCTTTCATAAAAGCAGGCAGTCCTACCTTTATCGATAAGCCTTTTTGTTATCGTGCAGCCGAAGGAAAAGCATTTTTAGAAGTAGCCCGAAAGCATGGTACTCCGACAACTTCTTTTAGTTCCATCGCGCACAGCTACGAAACTTTCGATATAAAAGAACAATTGCAGAACATCAAAAACATCAATCAAGTAGTACGCTACGGTCCGGTGGATTTGGAATCGCAATACGGTGGTATTTTTTTCTACGGAGCACATTTAGTTCAACCCCTACTTTATTTGTTCGGCGATAATGTTCAAAAAGTACGCGTACATCAAAATGGAAAGAACAGCAGTGCTAGTCTTGTTTTTATGGATGGAATGTTGGCCACCCTAGTTTTTACGACCAAAAAATATGGGTGGAGTACACATATCGAAACCGAGGAAGGTATTATCCCCCTAACATCAAGAATGGCAGAAAAAAAACCACATAAGAATTATGTCGATATGGTGGAAATGTTCAAGACGGGCAAAGAACCCCGAAGCCACGAAAGTATCATTCACGGCGTGGCGGTATTGGAAGCCCTTGAAAAATCAGTCGCGAGCGACCAATGGGAAGACGTGCTGCCCTAAACGATAAAAACTACTGTTAAATGAAAACACTTACTATTATCCTATTGGCTTTGATACTGCTTTCAACGACTTACATCCCTAGCGAAAAAAAGATCATCCAAGGTGTGCTTTACTCCGATGAGGGTTTTGTTACCATCACGATGGAAAATGGAAAGATTTCGGAGCTACTGAGATCGACGGATCCCGAAAATAACCCGGATGTGTATATTGCACCGGGATTAATTGACGTACAGATCAATGGGTACATGGGCGTTGATTTTTCAGGCCCTGACCTGACGGTCGAAGCGGTACGAAAAGCTACAAAAGCCCTTTGGAAGGCCGGGGTTACTTCCTATTTTCCAACCCTAATTACAAGCGATGTTGACCTGATCAAAAAGAACTTTGCCATTTTAGCCGAAGCGAGACAAGACCCTGAGATTAGACCTTCCATCCCCGGGTTCCATCTGGAAGGCCCATATATTTCTCCCCTAGCAGGATTTCGTGGGGCGCACTTGGAAAAGTACATCAAGGCTCCCGATTGGGATGAATTTCAGGAAATACAAAAAGCCGCCAACAACGGAATAATCCTATTGACCATGGCTCCCGAATTGGAAGGTGCTATTCCCTTCATAAAAAAATGCGTGGCCAGCGGCGTGACGGTTTCCTTAGGGCATCATAACGGATCCGCCACCGAGGTGCAATTAGCAGTAGATGCTGGAGCAAAAATGGCCACGCATCTAGGCAATGGTTGTGCCAATGAAATAAATCGTCACAACAATCCGCTTTGGCCACAGCTTTCGAACGATGCCCTAACAGCGAGCATTATAGCAGATGGTTTTCATTTGACCCGTGAGGAGGTCCGCACCTTCTACAAGGCGAAAGGTGTTGGGAATACGATTTTGGTATCAGACGCGCTTGATTTGGCAGGTCTACCTCCTGGGGAATACACCCGCGGAGAACGCACCTTGGTGTTGACCCCTGAAGTGGTCAAACTTCCCAAGGAAAATGTTCTGGCAGGTGCAGCTTCTCCTATTAGCAAGTGTATAGGCGTCGTCATGGAATATACCGATTGCGGACTTAAAAATGCCATTCAAATGGCGAGTACCAACCCGGCGAAACTATTTTCCCTTAACGAACTTGGTGAAATTGAAATTGGCAAACGAGGTGATTTAATTCAATTTACCATAAAAAACAATCGAATGAACATTCTGAAGACCTATGTGAACGGGTCATTGGTACATGCACAGGATTAAAGGAATGAAAAAAATATCCCTTACCAAAAAAATAGGTATCGCCTTAAGTGCCGTAGGTCCCGGATTATTTCTGATCGGGTACAACATCGGTACCGGGAGCGTCACTACTATGGCCAAAACAGGAGCCGAACATGGTATGGGCCTATTCTGGGCTTTAGTACTTTCCTGTATTTTTACCTACGTTTTAATGGTCGCCTATGGAAAGGTAACGCTGGTCAGCGGTAAGACCGCCCTGTTCAATTTTAAAACGGAATTCAAATGGGGATGGGTGCTTTCTTTATACATTATTATTGCCTTGATCATAGGCGAACTGTTGGCCCTTATGGGGGTTATGGGCATTGTTGCCGACCTCGTTCAAGAAGGCGTCCGTTTGGCATTTAACGGATTGGTCATACAAACATATTGGATCATCCTCTTCTTTAGTATGATCTTGTATGCACTGCTTTGGTTCGGTCGCTATCAAGTCTTCGAAAAAATACTCACCGTCTTGGTCGTGGTCATGGGATTGTCCTTTTTCGTGGTCTTTTTTATGGTTAAACCTAGTTTCTCAGCTTTAGCCGAGGGTATTCTTCCTAGTATTCCCGATACTCCTGGGGCATTCGGGCTTATAGCAGCCATTGCTGGAACCACCTGTTCGGCTGCGGTTTTTATAATGCGAAGTACGGTAGTTGCTGAAAAGGGTTGGGGGATTAATGACCTTAAAACAGAGAAAAAGGATTCGTTCGTTTCCGCAACGATGATGCTTTTGTTAAGCGGTGTTATCATGGCGGTCGCTGCTGGGACCCTTCATATATCCGGACTAAAATTAGAAAACACGGTAGAGCTGATTGAACTCTTTGAACCGCTCGGTGGTAAAGCGGCAGCGTTTATCTTGATTATCGGTATTGCCGGAGCCGGACTCTCGACCATATTCCCTATAGTTTTGATAGCGCCGTGGTTGGTTTCCGACTATCGCGGAACACCTCGGAATATTCATTCCACTCAATCGAGATCGTTGATATTCCTTGCCTTATTGTTCGCCTTCGGAACGGTTTTTCTGGAAGAACGCCCGCCCGCATTGATGATCTTCTCCCAAGCGTTTCAAGCGTGTATTCTTCCCGCTGTGGCCATACCTGTTTTCGTCTTGATTAACAGGAAAAAAATAATGCAGGAGCATAAAGCAAGTAACCGAATGAACATAGGAATCGCCGCGGTCATCGTATTTTCATTGATTACCAGTTGGTTGGCCATTTCGGAATTTCTGTAATAAAAACCCAAATAAATGACTCGAAAACTACACGTTGCTGATTTAAAGATCTCGATTTACCAAGACGCGCAATCCATGGGGAAGGCTGCGGCCGATTTTGTGGCTAAAAGCCTCAACAAAACAATCGCGGAAAAAGCTAATGCCAATCTCATTTTGGCTACGGGAGCTTCGCAATTTTCATTTTTGGAGGCATTGAAAGAAAGGGAAATCGACTGGCAAAAAATAACCGTTTTTCATTTGGATGAGTACAAGGGAATTTCAGATCGGCACCCCGCAAGTTTCCGTAAATATTTGAAAGAACGCATTCTGGATGAGGTAGCACCAAAAAAAATCCATTTTCTGAATGGGGATGCCGACAATCTAGAAAAAGAAATGAACAACTATGCCGAACAATTGAAAATACACCCCATAGATATTGCCTGTATCGGTATCGGTGAAAATGGGCACATTGCTTTCAACGACCCCCCAGTTGCTGACTTTAAGGACCCTAAATGGGTCAAACTGGTCACTTTAGACGAAGACTGTAGAAACCAACAGCTGGGTGAAGGATGGTTTCCTACTTTTGAAGATGTGCCAAAAGAGGCCTTAACACTAACGATACCGGCAATTATGCACAGCAAAACCATCAGTTGCGTGGTGCCCGATGCACGCAAGTCAAATGCCATCTATAACACCTTATATGCAGAAATCAGCACGAAATGTCCGGCCACGATTTTGAGAACACACCCCAATACCAGCTTGTTTTTAGATGATGCCGCTGCTTCCAGAATTGAAAACTAGAACTATAAACGACTGTTTTGAAATATGTCGATTATTTTCTTCAGTACCCAAAAGAACTGAAGTACCTATACCGTCTCTGGCACCTCAAACCCTTTGCGATAATTGCGTTTGAGCATTTTATCCGCTTCTGCATCGTTGACAAATTTTTCCGCTTTGGGATCAAAGGTCAGTTGGCGATCCAAACGATACGAAATATTACCCAAATGTGCCAATCCCGAAGAGAGGTGAGCGGTTTCTACAGGACCATTCAATATCGATTTATCGCGTTGGCGTACGGCATCAATAAAGTTTGCAAAGTGCCCTGTAGTGCCTCCTGCGCCTCGATCCATACCTGATGCGGATTTTCCGCCGTCACTTCCCGATTGGCCGGGTGTTCTGTCTTTGCCCAAATAGCTGGTGTATTTATCATACCCATCGACGACCAGTATCCCCTTATCACCATAAAAAATATTCCCAACGGTAGCGCCAGCTTCTGCATTGGTGCACCAAGGGCGAACTTCAAACTGAATGATTTTCTTTTCATCAGGATATTTATACACGGAAGTTAATACTTCGGGTACCTCTTTGGCATCGTCCCAAAGAAATTTACCCCCCATAGAGGTGATTTTATTAGGCAGCCCTACATCCAATCCCCACATACAGAGATCGGTTTCATGAATACCTTGATTGCCTACATCTCCATTGCCATAATCCCAATGCCAATGCCAATTATAATGCACCAAATTCTCGGTAAAGGGTCGTTTTTCCGCAGGCCCGGTCCATAAATCATAATCAATTCCTGGGGGTATGGGCGAGGTGCCCTTATCGCCGATACTCGGTCTCCAACGAAAGACAAGCCCACGTGCCATATACACTCTTCCAATATAACCATCACGCATCAACTGAATGGCTTCATTAACAGCCGGTGAACTACGCAACTGTACACCATGCTGTACGATACGATCATATTTTTCAGCAGCCTCGATCATCTTACGGCCTTCCCAGATATTGTGAGACCCGGGTTTTTCCACATAGACATCCTTACCTGCCTGACAAGCCCAAATAACCGATAGGGCGTGCCAGTGGTTAGGTGATGCAATACTGACGACATCAATATCCTTGTCATCAAAGACACGGCGAAGATCTTGCTCTAGCGCTACTTTTTTATCGTAGGTTTCCTTGAACGTTTTTTGACGTGCCTTTAAAAGGTTCATATCGGGGTCACATAAAGTGGTCACCCTTACGTTCTCCAATTCCATTAGGCTCTGGATATGATTTTTTCCACGTCCATTAACTCCCAGAACAGCCGCATTGATGCGGTCGTTGGCACCAAAAACACTAGCTGACACAATGGTAGGTGCCGCAATTACAGCCGAACTCGCAACGGCAGTCTTTTTAATAAAGGATCTTCTACTTGATTCCATTTTTTATGCTGTTTAGTTGAATTTCAAATTTCTTAACGACGCTATATTCTTGATAGACGCTTTTCGCAGCTCAACGAATTCACATTCACTTAAGTCTTAGTAAGTTAATGAAAATCTGTTTCCATTATACAGAAAGGCGATTGAATTTTCAATTCAATCGTTTTGAAATTTATTGGGAGTGTAGTATAATCCGTGTTTAAAACCCAATACATCTTTTTCAAATAACGAACGCTTCTTTTTTAACGCGATTTCTGGTTACTACATTCATAGCGGCCGTTACGTTCCAACTCGGAATACCCCATTTTGGCCAATATTTCGATCTCGCTATCAACTTTCTATTCCAATAGTTAGTAGAAGGAAAACTAGCCTATCCATATATATTAATCAAGGTTTTTTTTGACAACGTCTTTGCGGTAAGATGTTCAATACCTAAAAGGTCTAGACAGCGGCAGCACCCAATCGTTTGATAAACTCGTTTTCTCACATGCTATTTATCCTTCCGATTTTAAGTGTGCCCATAATTAGAGCATATCAAACGTCTATTATTTTTGAACATCCTTTGACTTTTAGGTAATGGTGCTATATTGCACCTTTAAATATTTACTATGAGAGTAGTACAATTCATAACGCTAGAAGGTAAAAATGCCGTCGCTCAGGTATCCGGTGAGATGCTACAATTGATTTCGAATTTTTCCTCTTTCTATGAAATGGCCCAAAGGGCTATTTCAGAAGGGATTACTTTAGAAAAACTCATCGAGACCAACTTATCTTCAGAGCAGGTTGACTATGTTGGGGTAATCAAATCAAATCGCTTGCTATCGCCAATTCACCACCCTGACCCTGCGCACTTCTGGATTACGGGAACAGGACTAACGCATTCCGGTTCAGCCGCAACGAGAGATGCGATGCATAAAGCCTTGGAAAAGGAAGATCTTTCAGATTCCATGAAAATATTCAAGATGGGCTTAGCCGGAGGTAAACCAAAGGATGGCGAACGGGGGGTTCAGCCCGAGTGGTTCTACAAAGGCAATGGAACCATTGTAGTTCCACCAAATGGCGAAATCGACCTCCCAGATTATGCACTCGATGGAGGTGAAGAACCAGAAATTGCCGGGCTCTACCTTATAGGTGCCGATCGAAATCCATATCGTATCGGCTACGCTTTGGGCAACGAGTACAGCGACCATGTCATGGAACGCATCAATTATCTTTATTTGGCACATTCAAAACTACGTCAATGTTCCTTTGGCCCAGAACTTCTTTTGGGGGATTTACCAAAGACCGTGAAAGGAAATGTATCCGTCATTAGAAATCAAGAGACTATTTGGAGCAAAGAATTCTTAAGTGGCGAGAATCATATGATCCATAGTTTCGATAATTTGGAATACCATCATTTCAAATACGACCTCTTTCGCTCACCTGGTGATTTGCACTGCCATTTTTTTGGCACGGCAACATTCAGTTTTTCAGATGGCATTAAAGTTAAAGAGGGTGATGAATTTCAAATCGAATCGAACACCTTCGGAAAATCCTTGCGCAATACCCTCAAAAAAAGAGAGAACAAATCATTGAAGATTAAAAAACTATAATCATTTTGAAGAGAAACGAATTTCTAAAATCCATAGGAACAGGAGCAGCTTTTATCCTAACTACTGGCTGTCTAGGGGGTTGTTCCAAGGGTGAAGACATTCCTTTTATTGCTCCAAATGGCAGTAATCTACCATCGAATACTGTTCTTTTTACCATCGATCTGAGCTCTGAAGAAGCCGATAATTTGTTGAAAGAAGGAGGTTTTATTATTCAGGATGATATCGTAATCGCCAAGAGTCTAAGTGGCGCATATGTAGCTGCAACTGTAATTTGCACGCATGAATCGAGAAAAGAAGTTACTTTTCAAAAAAACGAATTTCTTTGCACAGCTCATGGTGCCCGTTTTGACCAATCAGGCAATGGTTTGAACGACTTTGGAAAGAAAGGTCTAAAAATCTACCAAACACTTTTGAATGAAAATGTATTAACAATTCTCACTTGATTCGTTTTGCCCTATTTTCTACAAAGTTCAATAATAGGGGTATAGCAGGGTACACCATATTATGCCCATACCCATCCAACTCCATTAATTCCACATCAGGATGTTCTACAACCTTCATCATACGATAGAAATAGGCCACTTCTTCGTAGCGTCCTAAAAGTTCCTTTTCACGATTACCGGTTATCAATAACATGGGTGGTGCATCATTGCGTACATGAAATAGCGGTGCATACTTATCAATTATAGGTTGTGTTCCTTTAATTCCTCTTTCTTTTCGAATGGTAAAATGCGTGATCGTATGACCACTAAAGGGTATCATACCTGCGATGTCATTAGCATCGATTTCATGCTTTTCCAGATAGCCTTTATCCAACCCCACCATATTTGCCAGATAGCCTCCGGCAGAATGGCCGGTAACGAAAATCTTTTTGGGGTCTCCATTGTATTTCTCAATGTTTTTGAATGTCCATGCCACAGCGGCAGCGGCATCTTCAATGTAGACTGGATGTTTCACCTTTGGGTGCATGCGATAATTTACAGTCACCACTACCACCCCTTTTTCTAACAAGCCTTCTGGTAGGTGTTTCTCTCCAAATTCCAATCCTCCGCCGTGAAACCAGACGATTGTCGAAACATTCGTTGTGTCTTTAGGGAAGTACACATCCAATTTGCAACGTTCTGCGATATAATCATCTGCATTCTGGTTGTCTATATCGTAATACGGTATATTCTCTTTGAGTTCATAGGAAATTTTTTGGGCCGATATTAAAGCAGTACTCAAAAGAAGAATGCAGATAAAAACTTTACTTTTTGTCATTTAGCGTTCCTTATAATTCAATTATTCCTTTTCTGTATACATCCAAGGCTTGATTCATGATCAAATCAATATCGCCAATTGGTAAATCTTTGTTCGGGTCAACCCTGAATATTTTCATTCGTGTGCGGCTTCCTGTTTCCAGTTTCGGATGTTTCAAGTACTTTCCCTCCACCATCAAAAAATAAGGATCAGCACTTTTCTTGTCCATCCAAAGGTAGCAGAACATCTTCCCTTTAAAGCAAAAACAAGGCATTCCATATTTTGTGGTCTCGGAGATATGTGAATCATAGCCTAGAACAATAGCTCGCATAGCCATCAAGCAACTCCGCTGCGGCTCTTGTTTGTTGATATAGAAATTATCTTCCGCAACCATTTTTTGTAGCTAATCAGCAAATAAACCAGGAAGCCATAAAGAAATTTCAGGAATTAAGGTCACCAAAATCAGGACAACCAAGCTCACCAGTAAAAATGGAAAGCCCGCTTTACTGACTTTTCCAATTGAAACCTTCCCGATACTTGATGCTACAAACAAACAAACACCGACTGGAGGGGTCGTCAAACCAATAATCAGATTCAATACGGCTATTACAGCAAAATGTATAGGGTCAACATCCACAGCCAATGCCACCTTCAATAAAATAGGAAACAAAATGAGCAATGCGGCGATCGTTTCCATAAAAGTACCCACAGCAATTAGCAATAGGTTAATTAGCAAAAGCACTACATATTTATTGGAACTAAATCCTAATATTTCACTTGAAATGGTCTGAGGAATATGTTCCGTAATTAAAATGTAACCGAATAAGTTCGCGAATCCCACTAAGACCATTAAGGACGCAGAGGTCTTCATTGAATCGAGAATGACGACCTGAACATTTTTAAAATTCAGTTTCTTATAAACGAACCGTCCGATAATCAAGGCATACAAAACGGCCACGATCGACGCTTCCGTTGGTGTGAAAATACCACCAATAATTCCGAAGAGAATGATAAAGGTCATCAACAAGGACCAAAACGTATCAACAAAACCTCGGGCTACTTGTCCAAAACTACTTTTAGAGTGCTTGGGATAGTTCTTTTTTCTAGCAATGAGATAGGCTACAACCATCAAACCAACGCCCAATAGAAGTCCGGGAATCGCTCCTGCCAAAAATAATTTTCCAACCGAAAGTCCGCTCAAGGTTGCCGCTATAATCATGGGCACACTAGGTGGAATGATTGGCCCTACCGTAGAGGAGGCGGCGGTCACGGCACATGAAAAATCAGCATCGTATCCTTCCTTTTTCATCGCTGGAATCATCACCGACCCCATACTTGCGGTATCGGAAATTGCGGTACCTGAAATACCGGCAAACAACATTGAGGCCCCAATATTTACCAAGGAAAGCCCACCCCTGATATGGCCCATTAAATGATTGCAAAACGAGATAATCTTCTCTGTCAACCCGCCTTGGTTCATTAGATTTCCTGCTATGATAAACCCGGGAATACTTAAGAGCACGAAAACATCAATACCCGAATACATTTTCATTGGCATCAGAATCAACGGAATATCAGCTGAAATCAAATAAACCAAACAGGCTAGCCCCAAAGCAAAAGCTATGGGGTAGCGAAGCACAAGGGCAACCACGAATACAATAACCAAAATCCAAATCATGTGCTCTTCCTTTTAAAAGCTTTTACAATGTTCTGCCAGGAATAATAACAAAGTGTAGCACCAATGATAAACATGCTACAAAATGCCACGCCCATGTTAAAACCCATACTAGGTGATTTTTCGATCATGCCCAAGCTTATAAAACGTATCGAATAGAAAGCGAACACAGCGAATAATATGAATATAACTACTGGAATAGACTTATCCAGGAGCATTTTCAATTTTGGATTGAACATATTGTAGAATGCGTCCAAATGCACGTAATAGTTTGACTTTAAAGCAAGACCCGAGGCAAAGGAAATGGCATAAATAAAGAGAATACGCGACGCCTCCTCCGTCCATGAAGGGGTGTCGAACCATGAGAAGCGACAGACAATCTGAAGTAATACCATGGCAATCAAGCCCCATGTGCTCAATAAGGTTCCGATTTTAAGAATTCTACCTATTCCTTTCCGCATGCGCCTTTTGTTCATTTTTCAATTCATGATAGATTTTTTGCATTTCTGGAGATAAGCTATCATAGATGGCCTTTTCGCATTTCTTAGCGAAGGCAACATTATCAACTTCGATTAATTCCATGCCTTTATCCATCAACTCCTGTTGTACGTGTTTTTCATTTTCAAGAAATAAATCATGCTCATACTTCTGCATTTCTTTACCTGCTTTCAACACTAACTCTTGAAGATCTGGGGGCAATTTCTGAAACTGTTTTTCTCCAATTACTGCATAAACCCAACTAATTACATGACCCGTTAGATTGACGTACTTCTGAACTTCGGCAAAACCTCCATTATTGATCATGGCAAACGGATTTTCCTGCCCTTGAATAGTGCCTTGCTGTAAGGAGGTGAAAACCTCAGAAAATGCCATAGGAGTGGGTTTTGCACCTAGTGCGCTCCAAGTAGTAACAAAGGAGGGAACATTGGGTACACGCAGAATCAATCCATTTAAATCATCAGGGTGTCTAATCGGTCTGTTTGAAGTCAAATGTCTAGGCCCACGTTCAAAATGACACAATGCGCGCACGCCAGCTTTCTCGATCATCTCAGTTTCCATCAATTTACCAACACGACCATTGATATAGAGATTCATATCGGTAGAGTCCTTCATTAAATATGGTAATTCACAAAAAGTGGCCGCTTCGAACCAATTCGTCAGTGTCGACCCAGTTGTAGTAATATCAATGACCTCAGCTTGAATCAATCGAATGGCTTCAATTTCTTTTGCCAATTGTTCCGAAGGGTAGAGCTGAACCTCGATACGTCCATTAGACCGTTCTTCCAAAATTTCTTTAAAATAAGCGAAAGCCTTGTACCATGTATGGTCTTCTTTGACAATGATTGCGGTACGAAATAGGAACTCTGGTTTGGCTTCTTTGGATTTGCAGTTAAGTATAATTAAAAACACCGAAAGAAGTAGCAACGATTTTGCGGTATATTTTGCCCATTGCCCCTTCCCATCCATAGAATTAATCTTGAACTTCAACAATCATTTCAATCTCGACCGCAATGTTGCTAGGTAAGGAACCCATTCCAACGGCCGCCCGCGCATGTTTCCCTTTATCACCAAAAACGGCGACCATCAAGTCGGAATACCCATTAATGACCTTTGGCTGATCTGTAAAATCAGATGCAGCATTGACCATGCCTTTTACCTTTACGATGCGTTTGACTTTGTTCAAATTACCCAACTCTGCCTTCAAAACCGATAATTGGTTGATTCCGGTAATTCGTGCCGCCTCATAACCTTGTTCAATAGTAAGATCCGTTCCCACTTTACCCGATATATATTCACCGTCAGCCTTTTTAGGACCTTTGCCGGCTAAAAAAATCAGGTTTCCGGTTCGTACGGCATTCACATAATTGGCAACCGGGGCCGAGGGCGTGTTCAATTCAATACCCAATTCTTTTAATTTGGCTTCTGGGTTGTAACTTGGGTCAATTGCTTCTTGAACCTCAGTTACCGCTTCCTCTTTTACTTCTTTGACTTCGTTACACGAAAAAGCTAGCAATAGCGTAAGACAGAGGTAAATTCTTTTCATCATAATTGAGTTTGATTATTAACATATTAAACGTTTTCCAGCACTTCCTTCACACGTTGGGCAACAATTCTTTCTTGGCCAGGTTCCATCATCCAGGTCGTAATACCGACCTGTTCTTTATTTCCAACCGTTTCAATAGACGGATGGCCATCTCGCAATTTTTTTCGCATGGCATCCGTGGATATGCCCACTACTTTTTCATCCCATCGAATATACAAACTAGGAACATGGTTCGCATGCTGTGGCACATGAATTTCTGTTTCGACCCCCTTTACGGAAAGCGCGCTATCGCTAATTAATTTGATTTGACTTTCCCAAAGTGCCCATTCCTTGTCGTGGTCTCTTGAAAGATAAAGCTCCAAAGCTACCATCATTCCTAAAACTTCCTCTTTATTTACTTTCATCCCTCGAGCAATCGTCGTTCCTCGCGGTGGCGTATGTAATCTTGCAGCCTCAATATACTTTCTTTTTCCCAATAACAACCCAGCACTTTGTGGCCCTCGAATTCCTTTACCCCCCGAAAAACAAACCAAATCGAAACCCAACTTGGTAAATTTAAAAAGGTTTTCAACCGGAGGCACATCAGCGGCACAGTCGATAAAAGTTGGAACATTGTGTTTTTTGCCCAAGGCAATAAATTCTTCCCATTTGATTTCGCCATTCTCGGTATTGGCATTTAAAAACCAGAGCATTGCCGTTTTATCATTTATGGCCTTTTCCAACTCTTTTGCGGTCTCAATCTCCACAATTTTAGCGCCCGTATTGATCAGTGCATGGGTATACCCAATGGAATGTCCCTTTTGAACAATGACCTCGTCTTTTAATCCTGTGGTATCAGGAAGTTGAGCTACTTTTTCCTCGTCCATTCCACACATAATACCCGCCAGACCTATGGTCATGGCTCCAAAAGCGCCCGAAGTTACCGTGGCATATTCGCATTCCAACAGCTCGGCAATGCGCTCCCCAACTTTGTCATGAAGTTCATCTAAATTGACGTACTCGGTTGCACCGTAGCTTATAGCATCGGTCACTTCTTTGTGCATCAGCGACCCCGTCATTGCGGTATAGGTTCCTGCCGCATTAATAAAAGTACGTAGCCCCAATTCTTTGAAAAAGTCACGTGCCACCGGCTTTAGTACCACTTCTTCCGCAACTTTTGCAGTCAACAAGCTAGGTCCTAACATTCCACCGACAAGTGGAAGTGTTGATACCATTTTTAATGCTTTTCTTCTAGTGCTCATAATAGTATGTTTTATTGTTATTCCCTTGAATTCCCACAACTATCGGGAGGGAATCTGTTTACCGCTATTTTAATCTACTGCAGCAATACAGTCCATTTCGACCAATGAGTTCCCAGGGACTCCCCCATAGGTGGCCACTGTAGTTCTTACTGGCGGATTCTTTCCGAAACGCCCGCGAAAGACTTCATTCATTCCCTTGTAATCAGCAAGATCTGCTAGGTAGACATTTACCTTTAAGACCTGCTCCATTGAAGAACCATTTGCTTCCAAGCCCTTTTGCAATTCTTGCAGTACAATTTCAGTATGGGCCTTGATTTCGTAGGGTTCTACGTGTGCGCCCTTTCCTGCTATGTAAAGTGTATTTCCATGTTTTACAGCACCCGAAAATAAGGGAATGTCTTGATCCGTTACAATGTCGCCGACTACTTCCTTTTTAGGATTGAATTCCTTCTTGCCCATTGCATTTGCAGTTCCTATACCAAATAAAGCCGCTAGACCCATTCCTATTTTTTTGAAGGATGCCCTTCTTGTTGTTTTGCTTTCCATATTTCTGTTTTTTTATTATTTTACCACATTCGTTTTTTAAGGAGTTCTTGAATTTGCGCTTTCGGAACCGGCAGTTCATCAATATGATCATTCAGCCATTTCGAAAAATCTTTTTCGATTTCGTCCGACCATTTAGCATCAATTTGCCCCGGAGTATATTTCCCGTCTTTCAATCGCGTAATACCAAATAGGTCTCGCAAGCGAACTACCTCAGAGGTGACTACAACTTTTTCGGCCAAATGCGCGGGAATGAACATCACACCTTCTTTCTTACCCAATATGATATCCCCGGGAAGCACAGTTGCAGCCCCTATTCGAATGGGCGAATTTATACTCAACAGCATCACTTCGGTCAGGAATGAAGGATGCCATTCCCTAACAAAAGCGTTAAATCCCGTTATTTTTGACAGACCCTCTTGATCTCTGCTGGAAGCATTAAAAACCACACCCGTTTTTGATTTGGCATAAATGGCATTTCCTAAATTATCACCGATCAAGGTACCGTCTACAATTTTTCCAAAGCCATCCGCAACATATACATCCCCAAATTGAAGCATGTCAATGGGCCATGAATTGGTATTTCCGATTTGACCATCGGCCCTACCTTTCTTTTTGATTTGGTCGGAAACATCGGGTCGGTTTGGCATGTATTGAACCGTTAATGCCCTCCCCACTACAGTAACATCATCATGCAATGGTTCCCAACCCCCTTCAAATTGATTGTGATACCCTTCATTGCGCAGCACGCCCCAAGCTTCCTCAATCGCAACATCTTTCATACGCTCCAAAATAGCATCGGCTACTTTGGGTCTACCATCATCAAAGCGTTCTCCTTCCCATTGTGGGGTCAAGAATATAATTTGTTCTTTGGATGTAGTTTGGGCGCTCATAAAATTGCAAACCAACAGCATCAACACTATCCCCTTTATTAATCGCATATGTTCTCCTATTTATATTTTAAAACGCTATTTGTCCCAAAGTGGCGCTGAAAGACCATTTAGATCATACACTACTTTACCATCACGAATGGTGAGTTCGCATTCCAATTTTTTGGTTCCAGTCATCTTTTTGCCCTTGGTATCAATAAAACCAAAATTCCCTTCTCTTAGGTTTAAGATGGCAATATCCGCTACTGCACCTACAGATAGTTGTCCCAAGTTTTCCCTTTTGATAACTTTTGCGGAATTCCAAGTTGTCGCGGCGATTATTTCGGAAATGGGCATATTCAAATTTAAAAATTTAGACATTACATTCACGATGTCTTTCATACCCCCATTCATGCTCCCCGTATGATAATCCGTACTTATGGTATTGGGTTTGAAGCCTTGTTGCATTGCCGGTACGACTTGTTCGAAAAGAAAGCTGCCACCGCCATGACCTACATCGAAGATGATTCCCCTTTTCTGGGCGGCCCATGCAAAATCGGCTACCTTTCCCTGTTCATTTACAATTGGTATTCGACCTTTTACATGGGCATAGGCATGTGTGAAAATATCTCCCGGACGAAGTTTTTCCATGAATAAGGTTTCCAAGGAAAGTTCAGGTTGGCTTCCTCCAAAATCAATCATGATAGGTATGTCAGCCAGTTTTCCTGCTTCAACAGCTCTTTCGGTCGGGGTCCAATCAAAACCACTATAATGAGCCAATTTGACCCCAACAATGTGCTCCGAATATTGTTTAGCCACCATTGCGGTAAGTTTGGGGTTCATATCGTCAATGTTCTGCTCAATAGCACCGCCTTTCATACCAGAGCCTACTATATTCAAAAATGATAACACTCTGGTTTTGGACCGATCGATCGTTTGTTCCTTAAAAACCCTAAAATTTCTCCAACCAGCCCCTCCAACATCTACAAGAGTGGTCACACCACTCCTGAAAGAAAACCCATCAGGGGGCAAGGCCGTAAAACTGTTACTCAAATATGCATCGGGCTCTGTGCCAAAAAAGTTGTGACTATGGATATCTATTAAGCCGGGAGTAACAAACAAACCTCTCGCGTCTATCACCGTTTTAGCCCGACTGGCTGAAATAGTATTCTCGACCAGCGCAACTTTTCCTTCATTAACCGCGACATCCATTACTGCATCAATCGCATTCTTGGAGTCTATCACATGGCCATTCTTAATAAGGATATCGAACTCTTGCGCGTTCAAAACAATGGAAAAAAGGAATGAAATCAATGCCAAGCAAACGGTATATCTATATTTACGTTCCATATCTTTATCTTTATATTCTGGGATAGAGTTCAATTATTACTCACTTGTTTTCGGTAATTGAGCATTATGTTGTTCAAGAATGATTCTTTGATTCGCCACATGATGACTTTCGATTTCATCAGCCTTGTTTCCGAAATTTGAACGTATAAAGGTCAGTACATCGGCGATTTCAGTATCGCTTAAAAAACTATGTTGGGGCATCACTCCATTATAGGTCTCACCGTTGATCTGCATTTCACCCTCCATACCTTCCAAAATAACTTTGATCAATCGTGTTTTATCACCACTTACCCAATCAGTACTGGTCAAAGGCGGGAATCTTCCGGTTGCACCTCCCCCATCTTTTTGGTGACAGTTGGCACAGTAGGTATTGTAAACGACCTCGCCGGGTGAATTAGCGTCCATGGCAAGATTATCCTTGAGTTTATCAGGTGTTCGCACATGTGTGACCGATTTTCTCTTCTCCATTTCCGCGAGTTGTTCTTGCCCGAAATTCATCCTATCGCCATTGAAGGTGATTTTCCAAATTCTACCTTTAACAGATTCTGATAGATACATGGCCCCATTTTTATCAAAGGCAATTCCCATAGGTCTTAAATTTGCATCTTTCACACTTTCAATTGGATCAACACCGGCAAAACCATCTGCAAAAACTTCCCAATCACCACTTGGGCTTCCATCTTTAAAAGGAACGAAGGCAACAATATAACCCGACTGTGGATATGGAGCACGATTGGTAGAACCATGAAATGCGATAAAGGCACCATGTTTGTATCGTTCCGGAAATTGATCTCCCTCGTAAAACACCAAGTCATTCGGGGCCCAATGTCCAGGAAAACCAATGAGTGGGTCTTCAAATTCCGCACATCTCCCAACGATGTCACCATCGCCACCATATTCGGGAGCCAATACTTTTTTGCCTTTGATTTGATCGTAGTAACAATAAGGCCATCCGAAGTCCGACCCTTCGGTTACGCGAATAAACTCTTCCGAAGGTAAAAGAGCGCTTTCCCAAGGTGTAAATCTATCTGGAAAAAGTCGCAATAAATCATCGCGACCATGCATTGCGATATATAAATTTTCATCCACTGGATTCCAATCCATAGCCACAACAGACCGAATACCTGTTGCATACTTATAGCCGTCTTTTTGGGTCTGCCCCAATTTGTTAGCGTCAAAACGCCAAACACCACCGTGATGTTCTAATTGCGGACAAGGATCCATGCCTGGGGCGCCGGGAGTCCTTTTAGGATCTTGACAAGCATTCGACGGAGCTCCAAAGGGAACATATAAATTTCCCTTGTTATCAAAAGCTATCGGCTTACCGATATGCTCATGTTTGCCATGCTCATGGTCATCGGTTACGACAATTTCCATTTCGCCATCCGGTATCATACTTCCTGGCTTTAGCTTATATCGGTAGACAACCAGTTCTGAGCTGAAGTATATGTAACCATTATAAATTCGCATAGCCGTTGCATAGCTCCATTTTTGTTGTGATCTATAGGCTCCGAATTTTTCTGCAACATCTGCTTTACCATCACCATCAACGTCCTTAAGCGCTATAATTCCAGCCTTATCATGCGACTCTCTCAACTTCCCGTAAAGAACCCCATCATCGGACACCGCCATGTGGCGCACCCGCTCTTTTACACTATCGATCATGATTACCGCATTGAAATTATCGGGAAGTAAAAGACCTCCATTCGGAAGTTCATTTGAGCACCCAAAAAGCAGCAGGATAACAAAAAATATCGGTAACCTTCTTAGATAGGTTTTGGCCATCATACTATCTTCATATAGCGTTCGTCTTTGTCTTTATTCATCTATGGGCAGGTCGTAGGGACATCACGGCCAATGACCAATATTCGAGGGCTTTTAGGCGGAAATTCTCAAACCTTAAGGTAAAGTACTTTTGCTAATAAAACAAAATTTAATCTGAAAATGTGTACGAACACATTTTTCAAAACCCCAGACATTCATACGAATGTAGTGCTGTAAACATATTGACTATTCAAAGACAAGGGTACCGAAATATTCAGGACGGTGAAAGTCTGGCTTTTCAGTGCCGACTGAATTCCAACTTAAGTAGTGAGGCTCCGAAGTTTTGTCGCCACATTTATAAAAATTGGCTTTGGTTTTTAACCCTTTTAATTGAATTCCCTCATCGGCGACCAAAATTGAAGCCGGAATTACCAGGGTCATTTCCCAAGAGTGCCCACCCGTTTTTTCGATAAAGGGTTCATGACCCAAAGAAGAGCTTACGGAAATTTCACTTTTTAGCAGCTCTTCATTTACAAATTCGCGTTTGCCTCTCCCAGGGCCATAAGCCAAATGGGGCATGCCAATACAACTAAACTCAAAATTGTAGTAGTTGCCATCAGCGCGAGGGTCAAAAAAGAACTCTACACAGCTATCACCGGAAACGCTTCCATTTACCGTATCGACTTGCGCTAGAATATTTTTTTCAACCACGTAATACTTTAACCAGATTTGGTTGTTTGCATGTGCTATTCTAAAACTCACTTCAGGCCGATATGAAAAAGCATCCCAATTCATGATATCGATAAACTCAAGCTGTGCATGTTCTTCAAGCAATTCAGATACCTCAAGCAGCGAAACGTTTTTTTCCGCGATGATTTCTTTTACCTTCAATTCTTTCGGTGTTTCATTTTGGGTAATACAACTTGCAAAAATTGAACAGAGAAAGAATAGTAAAAAACTCTTTTTTTTCAACATATCGGTTCAATTCGTTTAATTCAATCCGAGCATCTTGCCTCCCTACTAATTTACATATTCTTTTGTTTGAGTCGGCTCTATTCCATCCAAATTAAATTCGTAAATTAATTCGGACTAAGAAAAAGAACAGATGGCAGTGAGATTATTTTTTATATTAAGTGCAACCATACTTCTGAGCTGCGGTCCAACTATGCCTGATGAGGTAGAAATTGCCTATGAAAACCTTCCTGAAAGAATAGACTTTAATTTTCATGTGCGCCCTATTCTTTCTGATCGCTGTTTCGCTTGTCACGGGCCAGATGAAAAGGCCAGAAAAGCAAATCTCCGATTAGATATCGAATCAGATGCTTTTTCAAAACTTGAGGGCAAAACACTATTTCCCTTGGTAGCCGGAAAGCCAAATCGCAGTGAGGTCATCAAACGTATTCTTCACGAAGACCCTAAAATGGTCATGCCCACTCCGAAATCAAAGATGGGCTTAACGAATTCCGAAAAAGCCATTTTGGTTAAATGGGTGAAGCAGGGCGCGGAATGGAAGGATCACTGGGCTTTTGAAACGCCCAAAAAATCGAAACTCCCCAAAACATCAAATATAAAATGGGCAAAAAACGAGATTGACTATTTCGTGATGAAAAAATTAGATCTTCTGGGGTTAACCCCATCCCCAGAAGCCGCAAAAGAGACTTTAATAAGACGACTGTCTTTTGACCTCACGGGATTACCTCCTACTCCAGAAGAAGTTGCCGATTTTAAAAATGATCCCTCTGAAAAGGCCTACGAATTCTTGGTAGACCGTTTGCTTGCTTCAAAAAGTTACGGTGAACGATGGACATGGGAGTGGCTTGAT
Source organism: Maribacter sp. (assembly GCA_029287355.1). Taxonomy (GTDB): domain Bacteria; phylum Bacteroidota; class Bacteroidia; order Flavobacteriales; family Flavobacteriaceae; genus Maribacter_C. Next base: position 19,515 of record JARFRH010000258.1, read on the forward strand.
GTGGCTCGATATTCAGACACTAACGGATTTCAAGGTGATTTTACCCGTGATATGTGGCCTTGGCGCGATTGGGTCATTGAAGCTTTTAATTCCAATATGCCTTATGACGAATTTAGCATGAAGCAACTTGCTGGCGATTTGCTTCCGGAAGCTACCTCCGAAGATATTCTGGCAACGGCATTCAACAGAAATCATACCTATAACACTGAGGGCGGAACCATACCCGAAGAAACCAGAGTGGCCAATGTCTTTGACAGAACCGAAACTACGGGTACAGTTTGGTTAGGGCTGACCTTGAATTGTGTGCGTTGCCACGATCATAAGTTCGATAATATCTCACAAAAAGAGTATTATCAACTTTTTGATTATTTCAATCAAACTTCAGAGGAAGGTGGAGGCTGGGGAGGAAAAATAAAACCTTTGCTAACGCTGGCCCCAGAGAAAGAACAAAAAGAAATCGAAAAGCTAGAAACCTATATTTCATCATTACAATCCGAGGTAGAACAGCTGGAATTGGAAAAATTTCCGAGGGCAAAGGGATTGCCTCCATCGGAATCGGAAGTGGCGAAAAGCACGAATGGATTAGACCCGCGTATACTTCTTAAACCTCCAAAACTAAGGGGGACAGGCGGGTTCAACCAATTGACCAAATACTTCCCGCCTACCGATTCCTATGGAAAAACGATTAAGGAGTTACATAGTACTTTGTCCACGTACAATGAGGTCACGTCTAAACACATTCAAGTTCTTGTTATGGATGACTTGGACGAACCCAGGCTTACGTTTGTATTGGACAGAGGTGGTTATAGCAACCCCATTCTAACGGACACCATTCGACCTGATGTGCCAAAATTACTTCCTCCTATGAGAAAAACTGCGGAGAACAATCGCCTTGCACTAGCGAAATGGTTGTTCGACGAAAAACAGCCTTTGACAGCCCGAGTTACCGTAAATCGATACTGGCAGGCTTTCTTTGGAAATGGCATCGTAAAAACCACTGAAGATTTCGGGGTGCAGGGGGCACTTCCTACACATCCTGAACTATTGGATTGGCTAGCCACCGATTTTCAAGAAAACGGTTGGAATTTAAAACGGTTGTTCAAACAAATCGTCATGAGTGCCACCTACCGACAGACGTCAAAAGTATCTGAAGCGCTTTTAGAAATCGATCCTGAAAATAGCTATCTGGCCAGAGCCACACGAATGCGTTTGCCCTCATGGATGCTTCGTGATCAAGCACTTTTTGTTAGCCGCATGTTGAAAGATTCGATTGGAGGAGTACCTGTGAAGCCCTATCAACCTGAAGGCATTTGGGACGAAGCTACCTTTGGCTTTGTGAAGTACAAACAAGATACAGGCGATAAGCTGTATAGGCGAAGCCTATACACTTTTTGGCGCCGCATTGTTGGGCCGACCTCTTTATTCGATAATGCTTCAAGGCAAGTTTGTACTGTTCGTACCCTTAAAACAAATACACCTTTACATGCCTTGACCACCTTGAACGACATTACGTTCACAGAGGCAAGTCGCGTATTGGCAGAACATATCTTAAATCATTCTATTGATGATAAAAAGCGATTGCAGTTCGGGTTTGAACTAGTTACTTCCAGAAAGCCTAGGGCTGATGAATTGGATATCCTCCTTAATAGACTTGCATCGCTCAGAAAAACCTACTCAGATGACATCACTTCCGCGAAAGATATTACCAGTATTGGGGAATACCGAACCAATCGTGATTTGGATGTAACCGATCATGCTTCCTATGCGGTACTGAGTTCTTTACTTTTAAATTTGGATGAAACCATAACCCGGCAGTAGATGGACAAGAAAATACTACATCCTTTTGAAGAATACCAAGCAGGCATGACCAGAAGAAGTTTTTTTGGAAAAACAGCCATGGGAATTGGCGGGGCGGCATTAGGAAATCTATTGAACCCCCTATCGGCATTCGGAATGGATTCAGCTCTAGGAAAAACAATGGGTAACGGACTCGGCCTTCCCCATTTCGCGCCTAAAGCAAAGCGGGTCATTTATCTTTTTCAAAATGGCGCTCCTTCTCATGTTGACCTTTTTGATTACAAACCGATGTTGCGCAAATGGCATGGCACACAAATCCCCGATTCACTCACTCAAGGAAAACGATTTTCCACGATGACTGGCGAACAAGCCGCTCGGCCTATAATTGGCGAAATCAGCAACTTTGCCCAGCACGGTCAAAGCGGTGCATGGGTCTCCGATTTTATGCCCGAAACGGCTAAAGTAGTCGATGACCTCTGTTTTATTAAATCAATGTACACCGAATCCGTGAATCACGCCCCTGCTATCACTTTTTTCTTGACGGGTTCTGAACAACCCGGAAGACCCAGCATGGGGTCTTGGTTGACCTACGGATTAGGATCTACAGCCAAAGACCTTCCTGATTTTGTGGCGATGACCTCAAGGGATAAGGAAGCAAGTTGTGGACAGATATTTTACGATTATTATTGGGGAAGCGGATTTCTTCCGACAAAATTCCAAGGTGTAAAATTCCGGGGTGGCGGAGACCCCGTTTTGTATTTGAAAAATCCGGAAGGCGTCAGTCGTGAAATGCGCCGTAAGCTGTTAGATGATATACAGGCCCTTAACGAAATCAACCATGCGCAATACGGTGATCCTGAAATCAACACCAGAATTGCACAGTACGAAATGGCATATAAAATGCAGATGAGCGTGCCTGAACTCACCGACTTTTCGGATGAACCACAGCATATTTTAGACATGTATGGCCCTGACGTTCATCGAAAGGGAAGTTTTGCCTACAATTGTCTCATGGCGCGCAGATTGGCAGAGCGCGATGTCCGATTCATACAATGTATGCATGCGGGATGGGATCAACATACCAACCTCAACCATCAATTAAAGATACAGTGCCAAGATACCGATCAGGCAAGTGCGGCACTTGTAAAAGACTTAAAACAAAGAGGGATGTTAGAAGATACCTTGGTCATCTGGGGTGGTGAATTTGGACGTACTCCCTTCCTTCAAGGCAATATCAAGGATTTCAAAAATTGGGGACGTGATCATCATCCCTATGTATTTACACTTTGGATGGCGGGTGCTGGCGTAAAACCAGGGTTTACATATGGAGCATCCGATGAATTCGGATTCAATCCCGTTGAGGGAAATGTTCATGTACACGATTTTCAAGCCACGATAATGCACCTATTGGGAATCGATCACGAACAATTCATCTTTAAGCATCAAGGAAGACGCTATCGATTAACCGATGTACATGGAAATGTGGTCAAAGATATTTTGAGCTAAATTGGAAATTTAAAACGCAACACCTGCATCGGTAGTGTTTCGGTTTATCAATAAGTCTTATTCATTGTCACAAACTGATGAAAAGTAGTTGCTAAAATAAAGCGTATTTGATAATAGCACTTAAATGAGGGTTTATTTTGTAGAATAGCAGGAGGATTATTTCAAACCAGATTTAAAAATAGTGTGCAAAACTCCTCTTATTTTTCATATATTTAAGCAGATAATACAAGCTTCGGGCAAACTGAATTAATTCCGCTAACCAACCAAATATGGATATAAATCCTCAGCTCGCACCTGAGCAACTCGCTGACAAAATAGACCACCTTTGGACCTTGTCAGGAGCAAAGCTCAGAAGCATGGCTTCCACTTTAAAAAATTCAGAAGGTTCACCGGTCGTTACCGTTCAAGGCACCTATTCCCCCAGAAGTTGGACCGATTGGACGCAAGGTTTTCAATACGGTTCCGAATTGTTTCAATACAATGCTACAGGTGATTCCTATTTTCTTGACTTGGCCATCGACAATATTAAAAACAAAATGACCTCTCATGTGAGCCATTTTGGTGTTCATGATCACGGATTCAATAATTTAAGTACCTATGGCAATCTGCTTCGGTTATTGAAGGAGGGCAAAATTCCTCAAGACCCATGGCTAGAAGATTTCTGTGTTTTGGCATTACGGCTTTCCGCATCCGTACAGGCGCAACGATGGACGACCATCCCTGAAGGTGGATTTATATATTCCTTCAACGGGCCGCATTCTTTGTTTGTAGACACCGTTCGTACGATTAGAATTCTGGTGGCCGGCCATATGCTGGGTCATCATTCTTCAGGTGAAAACGATATCAAAATAAATTTGCTGAAGCGCGCCTATCAACATGCCTTGGCAACAGCAAAATATTCGGTGTACTATGGAGAAGGCCGTGACTCCTATGATAAATGGGGCCGTACGGCCCATGAGGCCATTTTCAATACCAACGATGGAAACTTCCGCTCCCCTTCCACCCAACAAGGCTACAGCGGATATTCGACTTGGACACGCGGATTGAGTTGGGCCATGCTAGGGTTTGCGGAGCAACTTGAATTTTTACAAAGCCAAGACAGTTTGCCCGAGTTCGAAGAACTTGGCGGGAAGGCCTACTTGGAAGATATTTTTCTCAAGGCGGCCAAAGCCAGCTGTGATTTTTATATCGAACATACCGCACTTGACGGAATTCCCTATTGGGATACTGGCGCTCCCGGTTTGGTGCATTTACCCGATTGGCGATCGGAGAAATCCGACCCGTTCAACAATTTTGAACCGATAGACAGCTCTGCCGCTGCAATTGGGGCACAGGGCCTATTGCGTTTAGGTAATTATCTCAAAAAGGAAAAGTCGGCTGATGCCGGCAAATACTGGAACGCCGGGTTGACAGTGGCAAATACGGTATTCGAAGAACCCTATTTATGTTCAAACCCGAATCACCAAGGCTTGATTTTACACAGTATCTATCATCGACCGAACGGGTGGGACCACATCCCTGAAAATAGTCAAATTCCGAACGGTGAAGCGTGCATGTGGGGGGACTATCACGCGAGGGAACTCGCTCATTATTTATCTGAAGTTATAAAAGGAGAGTCCTATTATACTTTTTTCAAAGGCATAGTATCTGAATAATGGCCAAACAAAAAATCACACGAGTTGCACAATTAAAGTCCGCATCGGATTTTATAGATCACCTAGCAGCCATAGAAACAGATATCCCATTCAAAGAACATTTAAGCCCCCCAGGGCAATCTAGTTTAGGGCGGCCTTTTCAACTAAAATCGGGCCAAACTATAGGCAATCGCTTTTGTATTCTTCCTATGGAGGGCTGGGATGGAACCACAGATGGTCTTCCTACGGAACATACTAAAAGAAGGTGGCATAATTTTGCCATTAGTGGCGCTAAATTATTATGGGGTTGTGAGGCGGTTGCAGTATGTCCGGAAGGCAGGGCCAATCCGAATCAACTTATGATAAATGAACAAAATCTCCAGGCTTTTAAGGAGCTGTATGATGATTTGGTTTCCGATCATGGAAAGAAGTTCGGATTGACTTCCGATTTATCAATAGGGCTGCAATTGACGCATTCGGGAAGATTCGCAATACCGGATAGTGACCGGGTTCGAAAACCAAAAACCTTATATCGGCACTCCATTCTTGACAAAAAATTTAAGCTTCCGGAAGATCATAGGCTGATGACCGATGCTGAAATCGACCAGGTAGTTGATGATTTCGTGAAAGCAGCAAGCCTTGCAAAAGAAGCAGGGTTCCAGTTCGTAGATATTAAGCATTGCCATGGCTATTTGGGGCACGAATTTCTTAGTGCCAAGGCAAGAGGGGGCAAGTATGGCGGTTCTCTAAAGAATAGAATGCATTTTCTGACTTCTATTGTTGAAGGTATTCGAGCTACGAGTACTATTCCTGTAGCCGTGCGATTGAGTGCCTTTGATTTCGTTCCCTATAAGAAAAATGAATTCAATATAGGAATACCCGAACAAGTAGATCACTCGTATGAAGAAGCTTTTGGGGGAGACACTCAAGGAACGGGAATAGATCTCACCGAGGTCTTCGAAATGCTCGGTTATTTTGAGGAATTAGGCATTGAAATGGTCTGTATCACGGCAGGAAGCCCATATTATGTGCCGCATATTCAACGTCCTGCTATCTTTCCTCCCTCTGACGGATATCTGCCTCCTGAAGACCCCCTTGTCGGTGTTGCCAGACAGATACGAATTACACGTGAAATCAAACAAAAATTTCCTAACCTGACAATCGTAGGTTCTGCTTATTCGTACCTTCAAGAATGGCTGCCGAATGTGGCTGAAGCCGTCATAGATGAAACTAGGGCCGACTTTATTGGTTTGGGGCGAATGGTTTTGAGTTACCCCGAAATGCCCGAAGATATTTTAAAAGGGAATACCCTGGTACGCGGAAATATCTGCAGAACATTTTCCGATTGTACAAGTGCCCCAAGAATCGGACTGATTTCAGGTTGTTTTCCACTAGACCCCTATTATAAAAAAATGCCGGAGGCTAAAAAGCTGAAGGAATTCAAGAAAAATGCCCGCTTATGAAGAAGATCGTATTGATAACAGGAGGGTCTCGTGGAATAGGTTTCGGTATCGCGAAAGAGCTCGCAAAATCAGGGTGCAATCTGGCCATCAACGGCATGCGAAAAGAAGCACAAGTGACGGAAATACTTCATGAACTCAAAAACCTAGGAGCCGAGGTTATCTATTGCCAAGGAGACATCTCTTCATCTTCAGATCGTGCTAAAATCATCCGAACTACATTGGACAAATTCAAAAAAATTCACGTACTCATTAATAATGCGGGGGTCGCTCCTGAAAAAAGGAACGACCTTTTGGAGGCAACCGAAGAAAGTTTTGACCGAGTGATGAATACAAATCTTAGAGGCCCCTTTTTTCTGACCCAACAAATCGCAAACCACATGGTTGACAGCAAACCGACCAATGACCCGATTCAGGCTTGTATCATCAACATATCCTCTGTAAGTGCTACAATGGCGTCTACCAAGAGAGGAGAATATTGTATTTCCAAATCGGGAATGGGTATGATGACGAAACTATTTGCAGTACGATTGGGGGAATACAATATTCCTGTTTATGAAGTAAGACCAGGCGTTATCGAAACGGACATGACATCAGGCGTTCTTGAAAAATATCAAAAGCAGGTCACTGAAGGCCTTACTATCGAACCTCGACTGGGTATGCCCGAAGACGTAGGTAAAGTGGTTGCTGCTCTTGTCGAAAATCGTATACCCTATGCAACGGGGCAAGTCATAAATGTCGATGGCGGCTTATCCCTTCCTAGGTTTTAAATCAAGCATTATGAAAAAACGCTCTACTTCCTTACGAATTTTAGATAGCCTTGCGATTCTATTGTGCATCGTCACCTTTAGTCCGCTCGTAATTCCGAAAAGTGAGGCAAGCCCTTATTTATTTGGCATACCCTACTCGATGTGGATGGGGTTTTTGGTGAGTGTACTTTTCATCGTTTTGGCCTATATGGTCTCCATTATAAATAAAGAAGAAAATCATGCTGACTAAATTTATCATAGCAGGTGTGGTCTATCTGGCCATTTTGATTTTTTTGGTCCGAAGAACACGTGTCAAAGAAAAGACCACCTCGAATTATTTGTTGGGGGGAGGAAATATTGGTTTTGTCATTGGGTTGTTCACCACAGCGGCCACTTTATTCAGTGCATTTACCGTGGTAGGAATGCCCGATTTTTTCAGAACACACGGAATCGGCGCATGGATTTTTCTAGCGGTTTCGGACGCAATGATGGTCTATGGACTAATTCGGGTTGGGGAAATATTGAGGAGAAAAGCCAGAAAACTTGATTTCAAGGGAATGTCGGGTTTGATGGCCACTACCTATAATAACAAGCTAGCAGGCTATGTGGCTTTTGGCGGGGCGGTTGTTTTCTTGATTCCTTATATAGCCGTGCAAATTAGTGGAATTTCAATTTTTTTGAATGCTGCTTTTCCTGATGCCGTTCCCGTTTGGGCATGGAGTACATTAATTGTGGCCATCATGATTATTTATAGTGAGACGGGCGGATTACGTGCCATTATGTACAATGACACCCTCCAGGGAATACTTCTTTTTATTACGATATGGATAATCGGCTGGAATTGTATCGACCACTTCGGAAGTATCGAATCGATGTTCGAAAAAGTGGCGGTCGCTAAAAATGAATTGTTATCCACCCCGGGACCAAAGGGACTTTTCACGCCTCAGTTTTTTATTATTTCTGCCATTGCAATTATTTGTTTGCCCTTTACCCAACCTCAGATATCCACTCGAGTGGTGATTATGAAAAGTAGTTCGGCTTTGCGAAAAATGGCGATTGGCTTAGGTGTGGTCGCCATTCTGATCATACTTCCTACCATGTTCATGGGGATGTACGGCGCTGTATTATATCCTGAAGCAACAACCCAAGAATTCATAGGCCAAGTTCTGCTCTACGACCAAGCTTCCGGTGTAGCCGCTCTCGGTTTGGTAGGTTTGATTGCTGCCGCAATATCGACCTCTGACTCCCAGATATTTGCCTTGGGCTCGGAGCTTCGTTCCCTGTTGCACATCGCTGATAAAAAGGCCATTTCGATAACCCGAATCTTCATATTGATCTTTGGGGTACTAGCCCTTGTTTTTTCAATTGTAAGTACGGAACACTTGGTACTATTGGCAAGAACGAGCTTCACTGGAACCGCTATGATGGCTCCAATGATTCTTGTCGGAATTTTAAGTTCGAGGAAACTTACCCGATTAATGCCTTTATCTACTTTGTTGGCTTTGGTAACTTTTATTTTGGCCAAAATAGGAATCGTCCCATCAAAAATAGGAAGTCTCGAAATCGAAATTCTCTTATTCGCGTTTCTCGCACTTTCGGCCTTCGTAGAACTAATCGTATTCGACAAGAAGAATCAAGATCAGAGCCGCCCCTAAATTATTTCATGGGGTGCGACTTCAATAATTCCGCAGGCGTATAGAACCCTTCTTTATCTTTTGTTGCCTCCCTTACCTCTTTGACCTTATCAGGTGAAATCGGAGGGGCACTATTGCCATGCGCATTTCTCACAAAGGTCAAAACAGCTGCCACTTCCTCATCATTCAACATGCCACCGTAAGGCGTCATAGGCACTTGACCGGGATAGGTTTTCCCCATCAATTCAAGTGGTCCCATAAGGCCGTGTAAGGTTAATTTTATCAAGCGTTCTTCATTACCTGTTACCCAAGGTGATTTGGCCAAAGGCGGAAATTGAGAGGCACTTAACCCTTTGCCATCTGGTTGATGACAGGTTATACAAAAGCCTTCTCGATTGTAAATTTCCTCACCCATGACAAAGAGTTTTTTTGCGGCCCCTTCCAAATCAGTTTCCGTACCACCTTCGGGATCTTGACCGACATTAACATCTTGAATATGGGCCAAGGCGGCCTCGAGTGGCTTTTCCATCCATTTGTCCAAGGGCATATCACCAGCTGCTTCCAAGATGGGCAACCCTTTCTCTTTGTCAAACCATGATGCCGCCACAAGGGCCTCTAATCGTACTCTAGCATTTTCATCACGCGCAGCGGTCAGTAATAAATCCGCTTGGTTCTCGATTTGATGACCTGAATACCGCAATACTTTTACCGCAGCGGCACGTGCCCTAAAATCCTTAGCGTTCAATACTTGATTTAACAGATCGGCATCCAGTTTGTTCAATCCCCAGGTTACCCACAGTGCTTCGAGTACGTAATGTTCGTATTGTGGGTCATTCGTATCAAGATCAGCCACCCAAGGTTTGATTTTTTCCAATACTTCTTTAGCATCCCGTGCCCGCAGTTCCCTTTTCGTTCGATATCGGGTACGAAATTCAGGAAGTTTCAGGTTGTCCAAAAGTTCGTCTATACTGGCATCGGCTACTTTTGCCGGTATCACTAATGGCCTTGACGGATAGGTAATGCGATAAATTCTACCGTGAACATGATCACGCAAGGGATCTCGTGCGTTATGCTGCATATGGCCGACCAGTACATTGTGCCAATCGACCACATATAAGGAGCCATCGGGTGCAAACTCCATATCCACAGGGCGAAAATTAGTATCGGTGGAAGTAACCAGATCTTGCCGATGCCTGCTCAGATAACCAGAACTTTTGGGGTCATCGATTAGGGTATGTTGCTTGGTGCCCAAAAAGCCAATGGTATTATGGATGATCAAATCGCCCTGCACTTCATCTGGAAAATGCCTACTTGAAATAAACTCCAAACCTGAGGTCGGGCGTACTCTGTGCTCGTCTTGTATCAAATTCTCCGGTAAGGGATTCGCTTGGCCATAGCGCGATTTGATTGTGCCCGGCATCATCCAAGTCATATCGGGGCCTGAAGTGTGGGCAAAGAAAGGTTGACCCCAATCGTCAAAAGCGATGCCCCACGGGTTGGGAATGGGCAGTTGAGCTGTTCGTTCCAAATGATGTCGTTGTGGACTATATCTATAAAACCCGCCATTCGTAGCGCGAACCGGCCCATAAGCCGTTTCAACATTCGTATGTAAAAACACGCCTTCACCCATATAAATGGCCCCTGAAGGATCAGCTGCGAAAGCACCGGCGGTATGATGGGTGTCGTGGTCGTCGAAACCACTCAATATGATTTCCTTCTCATCCGCTTTGTCGTCACCATCGGTATCTTTTAATAAAACAAGATTGGTTCCCTGCGACACATATACACCCTCTGGGGCGAATTCAAAACCGATAGTCAAATTCAAATCATCGACGAAAGTGGTTTGCTTGTCCGCTTTGCCATCGTTATCCGTATCTTCAAGAATAATAAGTTTGTCTTCAGGCTTTTTATCACCCGGCTTGTAATGTGGGTATGATGGCATGACCCCAACCCAAAGTCTGCCTTTATTGTCAAATGACATTTGTACCGGGTTCGCCAAATCAGGAAACTCTTTTTCGGAAGCGAATAGGTCAATTTTATAGCCTTTGGCAACGGTAATTTCATCAAGTGCATCTTGACCGTATTTATACCCTTCTTCTACATTACCCATTCCTGGGTCATAATTCGATTTTACCGGAGGCAGCGTTCTTGTTTTGGCATCTGCAGCAGCTAAATCAAAAGTTTTACCTCTGGCGGCTTCCCATATCGCATTATCACGAATAGCGGTCATTTGATTTATTTTTTCCTTTTCAAACGGATAGTTATCCGGCCCGAAAGGGTCATAGCGGCGCCCCCAGGCATGAACACCATTAGGAAGTTTTATTTCGTTGTGCCAAAACCAATTCTTTTCCATGACGGCATCATGAACAAGTTTTCTATTTGCTTCGGTCTTTACATCGACTTGCCCAAAAACAGCATCTGCCAACAAGGTGCCGAATTTTCGATAGCCCATATCATTGAGTTGAAATCCGTCGGCGGTAAGCTGTTTTTCCTGGGTATCAAACCACTGCTTACTCAGTGTAAAGGCATCAACGAAAAGCACACTGTCGCTTACTGCAACTTGACGCATAGCTTCAGTGTACAGTTTTAAGTTCTTGTTTTCTTCTACTCCGTTCGGCAGGTCCATTTTGGAAGAAAGGTCTTCGAACGCTATCGGTGAAATCAATGCGAGTTGGGGGGCATTTTTACCATCGTATTTTTGGCTTTTGGTATGTGCAATAAAAGCATGTAACTCCTCTTTGAAATGCTCCAAGCCTGCTTCGCCTTCAAAAGATTCATTATACCCAAAAAAAGCCAGCACAACATCAGCTTCCAAGTTGGTCAACCATTCGTCTTCTGTTGGAAAAAAACCAATGCTTCCCGACTTATTCCCCAACTGATTTTGATAAAATTTTTCTGCGCCGGGAAAAGCCCAAGGTTCCTTTCTAGAAGAGTGGGGTCGAAATCCAGGCGTATTGCCGGGGTCTGCCATATTTCTTATGAACAACATACTATCAGGATAGCGCAGGTGCATCTCCGTCTCGAAGTGCCCGAAATTCAACATCCGTGAGGCTAGATTATTTCCTATTAAAACAATATGGGAATTCTTTTGAAAGGATAATCCCTTAACCCCTTTGTCTCCACAACTTACCAGAAAAAATAATACGCCTATGACGATACTTAACCTAGTGGCATTTATTTTGATTTTGATTCCCATATATGCTATATTAAAAGAATTTAATTCATCATTTTCACATGCAAACCCTCCCTAACGGACGTTTCGCAGGCTTCGATTACGCGTTGGCAGGTAATCGCGTCTTGTAAACTTGAGAGGGGCTCTTCACTGTTTCGTACCACGCGATCGATAAAATGTGTTGCCGTATTTTTTATGGATTCAGGATAGTTCTGATAGGTCTGTGAATGCGCTCCATTTCTATCATTGATGACAAAGTCGCGATAGCTGTATCTAGTGCTTCCCTTGGTTCCGATAATTTTTATAATACAGGTCCACGGGTCACCCGCATGGTCGTCATTGGCAAAACTAGCACAAAGATGGCTTAAGGTGCCGTTTTGCATTTGAATATTCGCCATAGCAACATTCTCTTGTGGTGCTAGGGTATCATCCACGGTATTCATAAAACAGGATACGGTTTTCGGTTCGCCCGCCAAATACAACATAGTATAACTATGATGTGTCAAAATCTGCCGAATCACCCCAGGATATCTCGCTCTAATCTCATCGGCATGGTGAATATTGTACATCATGTAAAACTGGGTAATGTCTCCCAGTTTGCCAGCTTCGATCATGGCCTTTGCACGTTCGATTCCTGGTTCATAAATGTAATTGTGTACGGGCATACATTTGATTCCAGCTTTTTGAACAGCGGCCAGCATCTTTTCCAATTCAGCGATACTCGAGGCTGCAGGTTTTTCAACCAGCACATGTTTGCCAGCTTCAGCGGCCTGAATTGTATATTCGCAATGTGTTTCCATATTCGTCAGCACGAATACGGCATCGATATTAGGGTCAGCTAATAATGCTTCGACAGTAGCATAGGTTTTACAACCAAACTGTTCGGCCTTTGCTTTTCCTTTTTCGGAGGTTCGATTCCATAGTCCAATTAGGGCAGCACCTGCCAAATCGTTAATGGCCTCTGCGTGCAGATTGGCGATATCGCCAGCTCCTATAAATCCGATTCCGATGGTGTTCATGATGCCGGTTTTGAGTATTCAAGTGTTCCTTTCGCTGCCATTTTTTTAAACTCGATCAATGATTTTCGAATTCCTTCGGAAATAGCACTTAAAGGAAGGCTCGAAAAGGTACTTGCTATTTTTGTATGGTCCAAATCACAGATAAAAAGATTGGGTGGGGCATTATCGACTATGGATAAAGATACGAAATCACCCATACCCAATTCCTTGGCTTCGTATGCCGCCAGTTCCAAAAATGATTTTATGGGGATGGTCGCTCCTTGAATATTAAATGCGCCGAATCCTTCGAAAGGTTGTAGTGTTACCGCCGCGAATTGGGCGCCTACATCCTCGACGAAATGATAATTTTCCCTACCCTGATAGGGCATTTCGAACGGCATTAATTCTCCTTTCACCGACCCCATCGCAATTGCTTTTAAAGCATTGGTCGGCGCTGAAGTTTTACCTTTGTCACGCCCTTTTCCATAGGTGGTATTTAAACGTAGGCAAACCGTAGGCACCTTGGTATTATCATGGAAAAAACGTGCCAAATGTTCACCCGCCAGTTTCCATATGCCGTAGTGATTGGGCGGTGCCAACGGAACATCTTCGGGAATGATTCCCTGAGCATACTTGGACCGCATTCCATAAACCGCAGCAGAGCTGGCAAATACGAAACGCTTTAAATTCTTAAGTTTTTCGGCCGCATCAAAAAGTGCCATCGTACCTCCGGTATTGATTTCCATACCCCCAATATGATCGCGAGAACAATCGGGACTTTGGTAGGCACCTAAATGGATGATATGTGTCGGATCTACTTCCAACAGAACGCGATCAATTTCCGAATAGTTGGACACATCCAAGGTGATGAATTCAAGACGAGGGTCAAGGTCTTCCCCTAGCCATAATTTTAATGGATCGGTAGTATTGGAGCGTGTCGCAATGACTATTTTGCCAACCTCTTCGGATTGCAATAAGTTATATATAGTAACGGAACCTATACATCCCGTTCCGCCAGTGATAAATATTTTATGCATTCTTTTATTTAGATTTTTATTTGGGGATATGAGATATGAGACGGTGTGCTATTGACGCAAAATGCATCGCACTCCTCCTATCTAAAATCGCATGTTTACTTCAATTCATTTTTACCACAGCCTTCATGTTTTGAGCTTTTATCGCGTCTTCAAAGGCTTGGGTAACATCTTCAAAATTGTATACATCAGTGTAATGCTCAGCAGGAAAGACGCCCGTTACCATCAACTTCATTGCCGACATATAATCATCTCGACAAGAACCCATTGAACCTCTCATGTTTAACGAGGTACGGGTTAAATGGGTCGCATTAATAGGAACGTCTTGTCCATAGGTGGCAATTACACAAATATCTCCCTCTGGGCGAACCACATCGATCGCTTCGGTCAATACAGTTGGAACTCCCGAACATTCTATAAGCAAATCCACTTTTCCATGCGTACCAAAAGGAACTCCGTTTTCATCTGCAATTCCGTTTTGCAATTGGGAAGTCAAGGTGTTTTCCGGAGAAACCTCCAAAGTAATAAACCCTCTTTCCTTTGCTTTTTTCAAACGAATATCTCGATCGTGTGCAATACCGGTCACCACAACCCTAGCTCCTGCAGCTCTAGCTACCTCAGCGGACATCAATCCTATGATGCCACAACCTGTCACGACAACATCTTGCCCTGGTTTGATATCACATTTATGGTAAAGTGCATTTGTAATGATCGATAAAGGTTCAACCAAAGCACCCTGGGCGGGGGTCAGCCCTTTCATTAAAGGAACCACACGGTCAGATTCTAAAACCACCCGCTGCCCAAAACCTCCATTTCTATGAAAACCGATGATTTGTTTTTGTGGACAAAGATTCCATTTTGCCACACTGCAAGCGGGGCATTCCTCATCTTGACAACCCAACATCGCAAGTGGAGTAAAGATATCCCCTACTTTGACATCACCGTGGTCTCCTGGCCCCAATTCCAATACTTCGGCACTGAATTCATGGCCAATGATACGCGGGCGCTGTACCCAATCGAAATTTGCTTTTCCGATGGATGCACTAGTATCGGAACCGCATATTCCCGTATATAAAGTCTTGGCAAGAATTTCCCCTTCCTTTAATTCTGGAAGTTCCATATCGACCACAGCGGTATTGCTGGTAACCGACACCCCTGAATTGGGATAGATCTTTTCTTTCCCTTGCAGGCAAAAGCCTTTTAGTGTTTCACTCATTTTTTGGTTGTTCGTTGTTCTTTCTCGGTTGATATGTTCAAACTTAGGTGTCAAGCACAAGTTGAAGGAAAACAGTTTACTTCCATTGAACACCTGTGTCTTTCCAACTTTTTGCTTTAGCGGATTCTAAGACCGCTTCGCAGACTTTTTGGGTTTCTTGTGCTTCCTTAAAAGTCGGCGAGCATGGTTTGCCTTCCCCTAGGGCCTTCAAGAAATCCGCTACCTGATGCACGAAACTGTGCTCGTATCCAATGGATAAACCCGGCACCCACCATTTATCCATATAAGGGTGGTCGCCATCGGTCACGTGAATGGATCGCCAACCTCTTTCCATGGATTCATCGCGGTGGTCAAAATATTCCAAACGGCTTAAATCATGTAGGTTCCATTTGATGGAGGCATGTTCGCCGTTGATTTCAAAAGTGAAGAGGGCCTTATGGCCTCTTGCATAACGCGTCGATTCGAAAAGTCCCAATGAACCATTATCAAAATGACAATGAAAGATACAGGCATCATCTATACTCACTTTTTGTTTTTCTCCCGTTTCGTTATGAACTCTTTCTTTAATAAAAGTCTCGGTCATCGCCGAAACATCTTTGATACCCCCGTTCAACCACATCGCCGTATCGATACAATGTGCCAATAAATCACCCGTTACTCCAGAACCGGCCGCGTCATTGTCTAAACGCCAAAGACCTTCCCCGCCTTGGGGGAGTTCGGGACTAATGGTCCAGTCTTGTAAAAAGTTGGAGCGAAAGTGAAAAATCTTGCCCAACTTTCCAGCATCAATAAGTTGTTTAGCCAGCGTAACAGCTGGAATGCGCCGGTAATTAAAATAAACCGTATTGGGCACACCCGCTTTCTCAATAGCGTCTACCATGGGTTGTGCTTCGGCGACGGTACGTGCGAGTGGTTTCTCGCACAGCACCATCTTTCCAGCTTCGGCGGCTGCTATGGCAATCTCGGCATGCATATTATTCGGAGTGCAAATATCGATGGCATCGATGTCATCACGAGTAATCAATTTCCGCCAATCGGTTTCTATGGATTCATAGCCCCATTGCTCGGCAAAGGCCTTTACGCGCTCTTCGTTTCTTGCGCAAACCGCTTTTAAAACGGGTTTGTATTTCAACTCAGGGAAAAAATCCCCAACTCTTTTATAGGCATTGGAATGCGTACGGCCCATAAAACCATAGCCTACCAAGCCTACTCTCAACTCTTTTTTAGTGCTCATATTAGTGTACGATTATTCAAAAATTTATTCTGCTTCATACCATCCGTGCAGTTCACGGACCTTGACCATGGCGCCCAAAACATCATTCCAGGTCTTGGCTTGCATCATCACATCATTGGGAAACATACAACCATCCCAGCAGATGTGTTTGAACTTTTTGGTCAGTATTCCGTTTTCATCACGAAGCCAATGGCCCGCATCTACGGCAATATCCAATTTTCCATTGGGGTCAGTGGCTTGACAATGTCGCCCGGTCTTGTCGTGTGAACCCGCTCCAAAGACAGTCCCATCATTTTGTGCGACATGAAAATCAATCGTCCAAGGGCGAAGTGCAGCAGTTAAGGTTTTGAGCCCTTCGGTCAAGGTAGCGCGATCGTTCCAATCAAAATCTTGAGGTAAGATACGTTCATCTTCCTTGTTATAGCCTAAGAGATATAATAAGGTATGTGCCATATCCGCTTGAAATCCGATATTGGGTCTATCTACTGCTTCCAAGGTATTCAACATGGTTTTCCAACCATGCATGCCGCCCCAACAGATTTCGCCTTCGGCCGCTAGCGACTCACCATAGTCGGCAGCAATATCACAGGCTTCGCGAAAGGTCTGGGCAATCAATTTTGTATTTCCGACTTCATCTTTAGCCCAACTTTCAGGGTCGACCGATGAGTCGATTCTAATCACTCCATTGGGGCGGACGCCCATATCGCGTAATTTCTTTCCTATTTCACATGCCTTCTGAACTTGTGTAACGAATTTTTTTCGCTCTTCTGCCGAGCCCATGGCAGATCCACCACCCGTAACACCCCAAACCGGTGCAACGAAACTTCCGATTTCCAAATTGTATGAACGCACCTTATCCGCCAACCGATTTAAATCATCATCGGACGAATCAATACTAACATGTGGGTCTGCTAAAAACAAATCGATACCATCGAACTTTTGACCGTTCACATCCGCATTGGCAGTTAGTTCCAACATCGTGTCCAAATCAATAGGTGGTTCTGAATCGGGACCCTTTCCGACGACTCCCGGCCAAGAGGCATTGTGTAGTTTTGGATAATTATTCTTTTGCATTATTCTCGTATTTTATAAATTAGACTCACCATTGTGTACGTACACAAAGGTTACTAATTTAGCCAAAAATCATTAATTGAAAGGGATAAAAACTGTTGGTTTTATAAAACAGATGCTTATTTTGTGATAAACCAACAAGACTTGGGCAAATTTATTATGATAATAGCAAAAAAGTAAGTAAACTTATAGACTCAAATAACACTACAACCAAAAACATATCAATACAAACAAACATTTTTAAATTATGGAAACGAACACTCCTTCGAATGCGAACAGACTCTTTTACGGTAGTTGCTTCGCTTTGATTACCACAGCATTTTCATTTGCTATTGCAGCAGGTATTTTAGATCAACTTAAAACAGAATTGGAATTGACCGCTAGTCAAACTGGTCTTATCACTTCCATGTGGTTTTTAGGCTTTCCGATTTCAATGGTCATAGGTGGCCTAATTTATCATAAAGTAGGTGGTAAAGTCATCATGCAATTTGCCTTTTTTGCCCATGCAGTAGGTATTTTAATGCTCATATTTTCAGGTAGTTATATGGGCTTATTAGTAGCCAATCTGCTTATAGGTTTAGGTAATGGCTGTACAGAAGCGGCCTGTAACCCCATGATTGCCGATGCCTATCAGGGAAATAGGATGAGTAAAATGCTAAATCGCTTTCATATGTGGTTTCCTGGTGGTATTGCCATAGGTAGTTTACTATCAGGCTTCATGACCGACATCAATATTACGGGGCAAAATCAAGTCTGGTTGTTATTAATCCCGACTTTCATTTATGCTTATTTGTTTTTTGGGCAAGAATGGCCAAAAGCCAAAGTACAAGAAGCCGCTACGCTTGGCGGAAATTTTAAAGCCATGTTTACCCCATTATTTATTTTTATCGGCGCTTGTATGGCTTTAACCGCTATCTCTGAATTTGGACCCAATCAATGGGTCGGGCTTATTCTCGCGAAAAGTGGTGCGCAACCCTACTTAATTTTAGCATTAACTGCAGGTCTAATGGCCATAGCTAGATATTTTGGTGGTGATATGGTTGCGAAATTTGACCAGACGGGGGTATTGCTAGGTTCAGCAATATTAGCCACCATAGGAATATACCTATTCAGTACACAAACAGGGGCCATGGCCTACGTAGCTGCCATTATTTTTGCCTTGGGCATCGCATACTTTTGGCCGAATATGCTTGGCTTGGTAGCAACCAAAGTTCCGAAAAGTGGAGCTTTGGGCATGTCTGTGATAGGTGCAATCGGTATGTTTTCAACTTCCATATTTCAGCCAATTATAGGGGGATGGATAGATGCCGACAGGGCGACAGCTTCCGCTCAGGGTTTAACGGGTGATGAATTCGAGTTGGTCTCCGGCCAGGCCACTTTGGGAACAATGGTTATATTTCCAGGCATTTTGATTATTCTTTTTACAATTCTTTATTTCTGGATGAAGAATCATAAAACGGATGACATTGTTGCAGCAACTGCATAGTAATATATGGTATTTTAAAAACAACCCCCTGCCTGATTCAGGAGGGGGTTGTTTGGTTTTGATGAGGTAGTATTGAAAAATAAGATTGAGGGTTAATAGATTCTTGCCGAAGTTTTTGCTGAGCGAAGATGTAGGATAGGAATCACATTAAATATTCTATTCATGAAAATAGGAATGAACATGCTCCTTTGGACGAATCACGTCACAGAGGAACATTACCACATTGTGGACACTTTGAAAGAATCAGGTTACGACGGCATAGAGTTGTATATGGGCGATGGCGATGTTTCCCATTATGCTAAACTTGGGAATCATTTTGCCGATTTAGGTTTGGGAGTTACTACGGTTACGGGCCTTGCGCCTGAAGAGAATATTTCAAGTGAAGACTCCGGTATTCGACAAGCAGGTCTTGATCGTTTAAAATGGGCTATTGATAATGCAGAGGCTTTGAGTGCAGACCTCATATGCGGGCCCATTCATTCGAGTTTTGCCTATTTTACAAGACAACCGCCGACTCAAGAGGAGCGCATGAGAAGTGCAGAAGTATTGCGCAAGGCTGCAGAATATGCGGCCAACGCAGATATCATCCTTTGCCCGGAAGCACTCAATCGTTTTGAATGCTATTTGTACAATACTATGGCCGATCTCAAAACCTTGGTGGAAGCGGTCGACCATCCGAACCTTGGTGCCATGTACGATACCCATCACAGTAATATTGAAGAAAAAAGTCAGGCGGAAGCTTTGAGAACCATCGCACCTGTTTTAAAACATATTCATATTAGCGAAAATGATCGTGGCACTCCCGGTAGCGGACAAGTGCAATGGGACGATGTCTTCCCTACTATTAAAGAAATAGGCTATGATGGTTGGTTAACGATTGAGGCCTTTAGTACTATCATTCCTGAATTCGCCAATGCGATCAATGTTTGGCGCGACTATTCTCCCTCAAAAGAAATCTATACCAAAGGTCTGGAATTTATAAGGAACGGTATCCAATAACCTTTTTGACGAAAAATCATATCTCTAAACTTTCGAAAATGAAGAAATTTATTTACTTATTCACTTGTATTGCATTTTTAGCCTGTAAGGAGCAGAAAAAAGAAGCTGCTGCTGAAGGGTCGGTAGTGGAAACCCCGAAACAATGGCTCGTTTTTGAAGGTAAAGATGCTAAGGCCAAACATATTGTATTGGTTTCAGGGGATGAAGAATACCGATCCGAAGAAGCACTGCCGCAATTGGCCAAAATCTTGTCGAAACATCATGGTTTCAAATGTACCGTACTTTTTGCCCAAAACCCAGATAAGCCTGGAATCGTAGATGCAAATTATGTAAAAAACATTCCAGGACTTCAAGCCTTGGAGGCGGCGGATATGATGGTGCTCTTTACACGTTTTCGAGCCTTGCCCGATGAACAGATGCAGCATTTTGAAAACTATCTAAAAGCTGGCAAACCCTTAATAGGAATTCGAACCGCGACGCACGCCTTTAATTTTGGCGAAAAAGATAGTACAGGTTTTAGGCATTATAGTAATGGGTATAAAGGTGCCCATCAAGAATGGGTCGATGGCTTTGGACGTTTGGTGCTCGGAGAAAAATGGGATTCGCATCATGGGCATCACAAACATCAAAGCACCCGTGGGGTTATTGCAGAAGCTGCCGCATCACACCCGATATCAAATGGAATCGCCAGTGGTAGCATCTGGGGACCGACCGATGTCTACGGGGTACGCTTACCCTTGCCCGGAGATAGTCAGCCTATTGTTTTGGGGCAGGTCATCAATAGAAAAGGAGCATTTGATGAAAATGATTTATTCTTTGGCATGAAACCAACGGACGATGAGCTTGCTACGGAGAATAACACCGGTCTAAAAGTAAATGATGTTCTAATGCCCATTGCATGGACAAAAAGTTACCAAATTCCTGGAGGTGTAAAAGGAAAGGCCTTTACCTCGACCATTGGCGCAGCTTCGGATATGTTGAATGAAGGTGTACGCCGACTTTTGGTCAACGGCGTTTTTTGGGCGATGGAATTACCAGTGCCCAAGGAAGCAAACGTAAACTTAATTGGAACGTACAGCCCTTCCGCTTATGGGTTTAGAGAGGATGCGTACTGGAATGAAAAGCCGCTTAAAATTTCTGATTTGGGAACCATTGAAAACTAATCCATGATGGGGCTAATCAACTCCCAAGTTGTGAATCGTACTTTGAACCGTTCCTTTGAACGGGATTTGATTTGCATTCGAGATATCATAGGAAATTGTCATGACATCTACCGGTTTAATATCCTTCAAAAATAACGTTACGGATCTACCATCTTTTTCTATTTCTACTTGACCGATGGGCAAAATTTGTTCATTGTAGCGATCAGAACCATAGGTGCTACTTCTTTTTAAATCCCATGTTTTTATAACATAATTAGTAGGGTCAGTCGCTTTTTGAAGGTCTAATTTAGAATCGAACTGCAAGGTGATACCTGAAGTTGTCGTTTTTAAATCAACAGGGGTCGTCAATGGTTTTCCTGTATACCGAATGCGATACAGGCCACCTCCTCTGAGCATTTGGTTGGTACCCCAGGCTGACATGCCACAGGCGTACAGCTGTCCATCTTCGGGGTTGAATCTACCTCTCATAACGCCTGTCAAGAATTTGATTCGAGGTAAATCGACCACACCACCTTGCATTTGCCCCTTTACCTTCTCATTCAAGACCAGCTGGATCTTTCCGAAGCCATATGAAAAGCTCAAAAGGCTTCCGTTCAAAGGTCCCCATTGTTCACTATCAACCCATAACAATTCAGATGGTGAACGATCGAATTCCATATCCACCCAAACCATGGGCTGTTCCATAGCGACTCTAGTACTGTCTTTTGGCGGGTTATAACCCCACATATTTCCATAAAACTTGCCTTTACCATCTACCCAGTTGATTCGGTTCATCGGATTCCAATACCCTTGTTGATCGGTAACCAAAAAGCTTCCATCCGGATTGATACACACACCGTTAGCGGCCCTGAATCCTGTGGCGATAATATCGGTTTTAGAACCGTCATTGCTCACTTTTAACAAAGTACCGTGTTGAGGCACCAAGGCCTCACGAGCATGACGGCCACTTTTGGCATAATACAGATTCCCTTCCTTATCGGCCTGAAGGCCCATAGCAAATTCATGAAAATGGTCGGTAACTTGATGGTCGTGGTTGAAACTCTCGTAAAAATCGGTTTCATTATCCCCATTGTAATCGCGCAACAACACCAATTGATCACGGCAAATGACATAGATTTCATCATTCAATACCTTAATGCCTAGGGGCTGGAAAAGACCCGAACCGATCCGCTGCCAAGTGAGTTCACCGGTAGTATTCGTGAGTCCTGAAATGAGCCAAATATCGCCATCCGTAGCACAAGCCACAGCCTTATTCGAATCTTTCATAAAATCGATTCCACTCAACTTCATTCTGCAAGACCATGGGTTCTCAAACGGAGGTGTGAGTAAATCAACCGCAAAAGTGCCTTGGTCAGATCCTTTGGTAATGGTGCTTTTTAAAACTTCTGGATAATGGGGCGAACCATTGGCCTTCGTATATTTTTGCAAATCTTCTGGTATGGCCTTGGCCTTTGTAAGCTTGGCAAAATCTGTTTCGTTTGTTTCGGCAATAAATAATTTGACCTTCACTGCCTTCGACTTTTGCACATTCAAAAGCACAAAACCATCTGCTTTCGATAAACGAGCACCCTCCCCTATTATGGCTACACCTGTGGTTTCTGGCGCCACTCTCATTTTCAATTCTGCTGTCGAAGGGGAAATATTCAGTGTTCTTGTGAAAACCGTATCCTGACCATGGATTTCCATACCTAACTTTTCCAAAATGTCTGCACTGCCTACGGAATAGGAAATTACAATCTCATCATCTTGATGATACAGCCCTTTATAGTTTGCCCAACGCTTCGGAAGCGGCCCAAAGGCACGTCCGTCTCTGGCTCTAAATCTTGGGTCTTCAAAAGAGCCCGTCTTGGGGTTGGCCCATCCAGGACCTACAGGAGTTTCAAAATGAAGCTTTCCAATAGTACGCGGATAGGTCTCGTGTTTGTCATTCAAAAGAATTCCATTCCAATCTATAAAGCCATTGCCTGTCCAACCACCAGCAACACGCATCAAATCATGGTCGAATATCATCCAAGCGTTTCCTTTTGAAATACCTCCTTCGCCTTTATCCAAACGAACAGCGATACCTTTATAGGCAAAGTTGTTTTGAAGATAATCTTCATCGGGAAATGGCGAGGGGCCAGGGGAATGAACTCTTTCAATACCGGTCTTTTCATCGACCAGTTCATAGGTGTTGATGAAAAAATTACCGTAGTTCATATCGGCCCAGGGCTGGTAGGTTTTGGCTTCAGGCCCACGGGTAGTTCCCTTCGGCAAGCCAGCAAGATAGCCTGGGGTACTAACGATAAAGTGTTCGTTCTCCTTCTCTTTTATATACTTCTGACGGATATACAAAATGACGTCATACTTTTCTTGTGGGGTCAAGGTTGGTTGAGGAGGCATTGAACCAAAACCTCGACTTATGGTTTGATACATGGAATAGGCATCACTGCCCGCCTTCAATTCTTGCTCCCAGAATTTGGTGGAAAGGGGGATGGAGCCTTCAACCTCTTGGTTGCCATGGCAGTTAATACAGTTAGCACTATACAAACGTTCACCACGTTTGTACCCGTCACGATCGGCATCTGAAATGATTCCGGCATGGTCGATATCGCTCTCGATTTCCGCCAAATCATCTTCTGAAAGTATGTATTTGATTTGGGAGCGATCAATTGCTACCGTTTCAGTGGATTGTTTTTTTGCCGTGAACGGATACGCTTCATCTTCAAGCTTAAGCTTCCCGGAAAAAGTATCCTCTTCAAAAGAACCTTGCAAACGCGCTTCATTTCCATAAAAGGTAAAACCACCTGATAGCTTAGCGTCATTCAGCATCACATTTTCCAAGGCAAACGTTCCTTCATCCAATGATACCAGAGAAAGTGCTGTAGTACCATTGCTATTTTCAATCGTCATGGTTCCTTGGGATCGGTCATCGCCAAAATCAATTTCATAGTCCCAAGAACCTTCAGGGGTATTTTGTGTACAACCACATAAAAACAAAACAACTACGAAAAAACAACTCAATACGGGTTTCATGTGGAATTTCATAGCGCTATATAGGGTTCTTAAGAAAGATAAGAACTATTTAGAAAAGAAAAAATCATTCCTACTATTGAATGTCATTGATAAGGAATATTCGCTATTAAAGCGCCTTCGCTTTTTTATGTATACGCTAGTTCTCCTTTAAGGTAAACTCGGGCAATCTGATAATTTCCCCTCCTTTCATGGCCGAATCGTGGGCCAAAATACCGACACAGGTAATATTCGCGGCTTGTACCGCATTTGGGTAGGGTTGATCGTTATCTACCAGCGCCATCAAAAATTCATGCACGAGATGAGGGTGCGAACCACCATGACCTGCACCTTGTGTAAATGAAAGGTGTGTATTGTCATCCGTATCATAAACCCCATGGGTCGTGAAGGCTTGTATTTCCTCAGGCAACAATTTAGCAAAATCAGGACTTTCCATCTCTTCTGGAATTTCCGCTTCGGGTTTTTTGGCGGTATGCACGACTAAAGGTTGCCCTTCTATCAAAGGCCACTCGACCGATTTCTTGGAGCCGTATACTTCGAAGCTTTCACGGTACTGGCGTGCCACATCAAAAAGCGAACGGTAGACCTGTGCGCTTAAATCGGAATTTCGGAACTTAATATGTGCCGTCTCCACCGCGAACGGTGAATCATATTCTTTAATTAATTCTTCCCGAATTCTTCCCGAGCCAAAGCAAGAAACATATTCCGCTTCATCTCTTGTAAGTGCTAAAATCGGCCCTACACAGTGCGTGGCATAGTGCATAGGCGGAAGTCCGGGCCAATAGTTCGGCCAACCATCCATATCTTGTTGATGGCTTGCTTTTAGAAATTGAATTTTACCGAGTTCACCATTGTCATACAGCTCTTTCATATATAAAAACTCACGTGCATAGACCACGGTTTCCATCATCATATAGGTCAAACCCGTTTCCTTTACCAGCGCCACAATTTGGCGACATTCCTCAACCGTCGTTGCCATGGGTACCGTACAGGCCACATGTTTTCCGGCTTTCAATGCAGCGATGGATTGTTCTGCATGATTCGGAATAGGGGTGTTGATATGAACAGCATCTATTTCCGGATCCTTGAGCAGCTCGTGATAGTCGGTATATCTTTTTTCTATTCCAAAGGCATCCCCAATTTCGTCCATTTTAGCTTTGTTCCGCTGACATATGGCATGCATTACGGCATTAGGATGCTTTTGGTATATCGGTATAAACTCTGCCCCGAATCCTAGGCCCACAATAGCAATATTTACTTTTTTTGCGCTCATCTTTTTGTTTTATGAATTGAAGGTATTCTTTAAAAATTTTAATCCCTCCGAAGCGAAATCATCTTGACTATGGGCTAGCTGCTTCCAAATGCAAACAGCACCTGCCAACTCTTTTATTTCCGGGGTAAAACTCTCTATGACCATAGCGCCCTTATAATCGACATCTTCCAAACCCAATTTAAAATCCTTCCAAGGGGTAAGTCCGGTTCCTGGAATTCCTCTGTGGTTTTCGGATACCTGAACATGAATCAACTTATTACCAACGGAATTGATCGCTTCCCTGATATTCTTTTCTTCGATGGTCATGTGGAACCCATCCAATAACACCTTAGCGTTTGCATGATTGATATCGCTTACAAGGCGCATCACATCCTCAGCAGTATTGACCAAATCCGATTCGAAACGATTCAAAGGCTCCAATGCTATGGATTGCCCAAAGCCTTTTCCCATTTCACAAACTTTGTAAAGATTGGTAACGGCTAGTTCCCATTCTATTTTTCGTTGTTCTTCTGATACCATTCGCGCTTTGCCTACCGCAGAATACATCGGACCGGCCAGAAAATCAACTTCTAAATACGACCCTATTTCGAAGCATTTTTCAATGTACTGAAAACAGTTTTTATGTAAGGCAACATCATCGGAAGTAAAATCTTTTGTAGGGCCGAAAACACCGCAAACGGTGGGTTCTAATCCATTGTCCTTCAATGCCTGTTTAATCTTTTTTAGATCAATCAATTCAGGGTCTTCCACAGGAATCTCTACGACATCAAAACCCATGGACTTAATTTTAGGAAAAAGCGATATAGAATCCGTACTAAAAGGTGATTGCCAAAGCCAAGTGCTTACGCCGTATGTTATATCTGTTGCCATAAATCCCTTATTGAACCACTTTCATTATACCTTGCATGATCCGCCAATGCCCTGGAAAAGTACAGACATACGGATATTCTCCTGGTTTGTCAGGGGCCGTAAATCGCAATACCACTTTTTCATTCGGATTCACCAATGCGGTCGCATGTAAAACTTCCGGCATGCTCGGAATGTAATTTCTATCCGATGCGCTAGGGTCTTGAGCCAATTTATCCGCTGCTGCTCCAACTTTTTCTATACTTCCTTCCGCTAGGATCAGAAGGTTATGCTGCATGAAATCATTGTTTTCAAAAACTAAGGTAACCGTACTACCAGCCTTGACTACGAACTCACTTAGATCATACTTCATTTGATTCTGGATCGTCTTCATGGTAATGACCGTGCCTTTTTCAGGGGCACTCATGATCGATTCACTATCCGCTGCTACTTTGTCGTAATTTTTGGCAAAAACCGCAGCAATCGAAGTCCCGCCGAAGGCATTATTTGCGCTTTCCGCAAAATCGGTTTCTACTTCATATTTCCAGTCACCGGCCAAAGAAACCGTTGTCTTTCCTGAACGAATATACATTTGGTCGGGTTCGCCATAAACCCCACCTCCACCACCGGTATCCTCGACCCGTATGGCAATTGTATTTTTTCCTTTGTTCAGCACCCCAACTGGGATATCATAATAACGGTTTTTGGCATACTCCTTTTCGGTTAGCCCCACTTGTGTACCATTGATGTACACAATATCCGAATCATCTATGGGCCCCAAAGAAACGTATGTTGAAGCGGTAACGCTAAAATTAAAATCGCGTCGAAACCAAATGACACCATCAATTTGGAGTCCGGCATCTTCGATATATTGCGGTAATGCCATCGTTGTCCAGGCGGTATCATCATAAGCTGCCGCTTGTCTTTTTGCCTTAGGTGCGTCATCGAATTTTATATGCGGGTTTTCGGCAATATATTGCTTCATGAAACCGGCACCATGCCTGCTTGCAACTGCATATAACGCTTTAGAGAGCCAACTATCATCGGTGACCGACTTTTCCTTGCTTAATTCATAAAGCAACTTACCAATTGATTCGGATGCCGGTCTTTCCGTATAATAAAGTAGGGCAGCCAATCTCACGGATGCATCTGTATCGTACAGCACCTTGGCTTTAACCATATAGTCATCTGTAGTTTTATTTTTTGGCAATATTTGAATCGCTGCTTTCCTAACGGCAGCCGCAGGATGAAACAAAGCCCCAGTTACCACGTTAATCGCTTCCATATCAACACCCAAAGCACCCAGCCCATCAATAATCCACAGGGCATGCAAGGCCGCTACATTCATACCCATTCCATCTACTTTGGAATCGTTCACCAATTTGTAAAGCGACCTTAAAACATCGGTGTTATTGCGCGCTATTAACAATCGCTGTGCTGTCATCCTCCAGAACATATTCTCATGAGACAAAGCACGTACCAATGCCTCGGGCTTTTCTATATCCAATACCAAAACATCCTCAACTTCCGATGTTTTCGGTATCACACGCCAAATACGGCCTCTTGACTTATCCCGCAGTGGATTCACATAGGCATTACCTGGCCCGTTTTCACCTTTAAAACCACCAAAACTCTCGCTCGGGGTAGGATTGTGCTGTACAATAAAGTTATACCAATCGGCCACCCAAACATTTCCATCCGGCCCAACTTTGGCCTCAACCGGTGATACCCATTCATCTGAACTCGCAAAAAGGTTTCCCCCATCTTTTTCAATATATCCTGCACCGTTCTTTTCAATTTTAGCAATATGAACCAATCCTCCTGTAGGCTCACATATAAAAGCAACCTTATTCCAATACCAATTCGGGTACTTACGTGCCGTATAAAAATGATGACCGGCCGCCGCTGTAAATCCTCCAAAAACATCTACCTGTCTGTAATTTTGGGTTATGGGTTGCATGTCGTAATGACCATCTATTTTTAAACTTCCCTGCGCGGGAATACCCTCTAAACCTTCCATCGCAGCATTCGGAATACCTAAAAAGACACTGTGTGTATTATTCGCGGTAGAAGCAAAAAGCGAATTATCTTCGGTAATCCCCAGACCCCAGGTATTATTACTGGTATTGGTCAAAACCTCAAAATATTTTTTCTTCGGATTGAAGCGGTACATATTCTGATTAAAATCGAATGCTTCCTCATAAATGCTTCCCTCAAAACCGGCATAACCGACCACCCCATATATATTATTATCAATACCATTTTGAAGGTTCGAAGGCCCGGCATGGGTATCCGATACACCCCAGCCATCAATTATTATTTCACGAACATCAGCTTTATCATCACCATCGGTATCTTTCAGAAATAGAAAGTACGGGGCTTGAGAAACCACAATACCTCCATCATAAAAGGCAAAGCTAGTAGGAATGTTCAACTGCTCCGCAAACACCGTGACCTTATCCGCTCTTCCATCGCCATCGGTATCTTCTAATATTTTTACACTATCATCGCCAATGCCTTGTTCTTCACGAACCGTGTTAGGGTAATCAACGGTTTCAATTACCCACAAGCGACCTTTCTCATCCCAATTCATCGCAATGGGGTTGATAATATCCGGTTCTGAAGCAAACAACTGTAAATCAAAACCAGCAGGCACTTGAATTAATTTTTCAGATGCTTCAGGAGTAAGAGGCAACTGATATTTAGGGGCTGGGTCTCTCTTTTCATAATTCGGAATTCCAGAACGTTCTTCATAGGTTAAAGTTGGAATATCTTTTGAAAACGCTTCCCAATTTTTCTTGACATTGGCGTCAACAGCCCATAAAATACCTTGTTTGACTAGTTGCTGAAAACCTGGTAGGTTCCAAGTTCGTTCATCATGGCCATACGCCGTATAAAACACTTTTCCCTCACCATGTTCTTTTGCCCAGGTCCATGGTTCGCGATGGTCGCCTTCGACTCTTTCCATTAAGACCGTAATGTCCTCCGCTATTTTATCGTGTACATACGTTTCGTCCCAAGTGGAAAATTCCGCCAGACCTTGCATGGCAGGGTGTTCCTTGTTTACAATCGAGGTGCTGAAAGTACCTGTGCCGTGTTCCATAAACTGTGCCCCTACCAAATCGATATACTCTGGCGAATTCTTAAAACAAAAACTAGCGGAATGGATAGGGATAAAGGCATTTCCCTCGGATACAAAATTCAACAATGCCTTCTCCTGGGTAGGATTGATGCTTTCGTGATTGGCGTATACAATCAGGCCATCGAACAGGCCCAAGTTTTTATCATTTAAATCAGTGACATCCTCCGTGTAGGTCATATTGATACCCTCCTTGGTCAAGGCCGAAGCCAAAATAGGGAAATAGGCCCTTGAATTATGGTGCTCTATTTCATGCCCAAGAAAGAGGAGTTCTATGCGGCGCGGACGGTCGTCAGCAGCAACTTCATTTTTCGCCTTTGAATTACATGCTACCAAAAAAGTAACCAATAGTATACTGCAAATAGTGCCCTTCAAATAAAATTTCATGGTTTTCTACGCTAAAGATTTATCAAGTTTAAGTAATTATATCATATAAAAAAGACTGTCTTATAGCACATACTGACTTTATTATATCATATAATTGTAAATTACCTATTTTTACGGATAAATTAGTGTTATTTTTTAGAATTAACTTGGTTGTGATTTGGCTTAAAAAACGTGTATTTTGAAATCCGCTTTACAAAAATCCCCGATTCCCCATACACACGCGTTTGTGGTCCAGTCCTTAAAACAGTCCGTATTTGACCCCAACTGGCATTTTCATCCAGAATACCAAATATTCATGGTGTTGAAGGGAAAAGGGACCAGATTCGTGGGAGACCATGTAAAATCTTTTAAAGCAGGGGATATTACTTTTTTAGGCCCTAATCTCCCACATTTATGGCGCAGTGACCAAGAAGAACTTGTAACTAAAAGGAGCCCTTTGGCTGAAGGTATTGTAGTCTATTTTAATGAAAATTTTATTAGTGATACCCTTTTGGATAAGGAGGAAGGTATTTTGTTACGTAAGCTATTTAGAAATAGTTTGCGCGGGATTGATATCAATGGAAAAACTGCAAATACCATAGGTCAACTGATTTTGAATTTACCGCTTCAAGAGGATTTCGATGCCGTACTTGGACTATTGCATATTCTGAACCGTCTTT
Organism: Maribacter sp.; assembly: GCA_029287355.1. Taxonomy (GTDB): domain Bacteria; phylum Bacteroidota; class Bacteroidia; order Flavobacteriales; family Flavobacteriaceae; genus Maribacter_C. The sequence continues at coordinate 49,984 of JARFRH010000258.1, forward strand.
CGCAAACGGATGATATTGAGCTATTGGCCAGTTCGGGCTATACAAATACACAAAGCGAAGGAGATACGGAACGAATGAATCGGGTATATGCATATGTGATGAAACATTTCAAAAGGAAAATACCCATTTCCGAACTCGCGTCATTGACCAATATGACACCCACTTCGTTTAGTAGATATTTCAAGACCCATGCCAACAAAACCTTTTCCGAGTTTGTGAGCGAAATACGCATTGGTCATGCCTGCAAACTACTCATCGACAAAAAGAAGAATGCCTCGCAGGCATGCTATGAAAGTGGGTTTCAAACTTTGTCCAATTTCAATAGACAGTTCAAGGTGGCTACCAAACGAACACCATTGGAATTCAAAAAACGTTATGAGATGAAGTGATTTTTTGATCCTCGTGCTGCGCTGCTACATCGCGAAATTATTTCTCAAATTTCACTGATGTACAGCTTATCATATTGCCAAAACAAGACCTAGGGTGACACTACCAATTTAGTAGGAGGATTTAGCACTTTTAAATACGCCACTAAATTTAATACCTCTACATCCGATAGATTGTTCAAAAGTCCGTCAGGCATCATTGACTTTGTAGTTACTTCTCGATTTTGAATTTTTGAAGTACTAATGGAAATCGGATCCTGACCAACTACTCTTAGGCTTACATTTCTATCGTTTTCAGCAATAATATTTCCACTATAAGTTCTTCCATCATTAGTGGTAATCACAATAGTTTTATAATCATCTTGAATGTCTGCGTTGGGGTCTAAAATATTACTCAAGAGATAAGCGGTATTGGTCCTATTTGAACCGGTCAAATCTGGTCCGATAACGCCCCCCTTACCATGCATCATATGGCAGGCAAAGCATGTACGCTGATAAACGAGTTCCCCCTGAGAAGGGTCCGCCTCTGAAATTGCGGCATCACTCAGTAATCTCTGATATTTACTAAACTGTCCCTGTTTATCACCTGAAATCTCATCTATTGGTCCCCAGATTTCAACAAAACCATTGCCGACAACTCTTTTTAATTGCAATGCGACATAGGCTGGAATGTCTTTTTTAGGCATGGATCCATCTTTTATGGCAAGAGCCAAAGGCCAACCATATATAGGTCTTGAAGCCAAGGTTTGAATAACTTCTTGCTTTTCCAAAATTGAATAGTTAGGGTATTCTTTTAAAACGAGTTTACCCAAATCTTCATTGCTATATGCAGCCACCGCTCGAATTGCAACTAGGCGCAATTTTGGATTTTGAAGCAATTTGGGCAACATAGCTTCCAATTCTTTTCGCTGTTGCACAGCCAAGTTTTTAATAGCATTTTGCTGTTGCGGAACTTTCGAGTTTGGGTCATTAATAATGGCCATCATCTTTATGGCCGCGGCAACGCTGCCAAATCGCTGGGCTATTTCATCAGAAATCGCAACCAAATTTGAGTCCGCTTGCAATTGCTCATACGTCACTGACCAATTCGATGGCTCTTTCAAATCGGCTCTACTCTCCAAGCCTGACAACATACCATTTAAAAGATGAACTTGCGCATCGGACTTTTTTGCTACTCCCGCTACCAGTTGTTCTAATTTATCTCCGTCGATAAGTCTTCGCCCAATTTTTTCCGTGATAGCCGGAATTTGACTTTGACCCGCTAACTCCAATGCCTTTTTAGGGTCTTTGGCTACCAAAGGTTCAATACCGAACCAAAGCATGAACGGAATATTTGGATCGCTGATGTCTTCTTTGTATTTCACCAAAGAAGCAGCAATAGCCCAGCGATCGTCTTCCCCAATACGTTGTAAGGCTGAGGCCAAGTAGAGTCGAACGACGGGCGAAGATTCGCTTTTCGCTAAAGTGGTCAAAGCATCCAATCCAATTTTGGAAGGATATGCGTCTTCAACCATGAATTGTATTGCCCAGCCTCTAATATACTGCTCTTTGTCTTTTGTAAGTTGGATCAGCTCATCCGAAGATAAGTTGTTGGTCACGTGTAGCGTCCACAGCGCGCGCAGTCTAATGTCCTCGTTCTTATGATTCTTTAACAATGCTCTTGCTTTTGAAACCGCAGCAGCATCCAACTCCCCCTTGTTAGCCCGGTTTTGTAAAATGATTCTCGCTCTTCGCGCGTGCCAATTACTTTTGCTCAATTGCAAATCAACGAGTTGAGCATCACTTTTTTTGGCTAGGTCAGTATAGCGTCCAGGCCAATTTTCGGCCAAAGACTTTTCAGGCATGATCCGGAAAACCCTACCCGTATCTTTATTGACAACCTCATTTCCACAGATATCAGCATCATGCCAATCTAAGACATATAGTCCGCCTTCAGGACCTACCTCCATGCTAAAGCCAATCCATTGGGCATTATTGGCCAACATGAAGTCTTCTCCATGACTAGCACTAAAACCCGAACCATTCTTATTTAAAACATCGGAAAGTACCGCGTGCTCGTGAATATTCGCCATGAAAATTTTTCCTTGCTGATCTGCAGGAAAAGCATCTGATTGATAGATTCGTGCACCACCATGGGCAGATCGATGCCGATGATCCACAATGGTCTGAATATCTTCATAGATATACGGATTGTAATGTTGACCGCCTTGACGGTGGTAAATACCGCCCGGAATGATATGGAATAAATGTGGAATCACGCATGCAGATATCAGCATTTGCCCTTTGGCATCATAGTCGATTCCCCAAGGATTGCTAAATCCGTGTGCTACCACTTCAAAGCGTTTCTTAATAGGATGATAGCGCCAAACACCTCCATTAATATCGACACCCTCTGCATCTAACAAATCTTCTGGGAAAGCCTCCCCATGTTTGTATATCTTGCCTTTTCCCTTCGGTTTTCGAATCACGGAAGGGGTCGCAAAACCTTCTAACCCGTATAGCCAGCCATCTGGTCCCCAATGAAAACTATTGATGGTTTCATGACGATCACGCATTCCCCATCCCGTTAGCAAAACCTCAATAGCTGCCACATCTGCTTTGTCGTCGCCATCTTTATCAGGCACGAAAAGTAAATTTGGTGGTGCACCAAGGAACAAGCCATCATGACCAACTGCAATTGCGGATGGAAAAGGTATTCCTTCTAAAAATACCTTTCTACTATCTACAACTCCATCACGATCGGTATCTTCCAAAATCAATATGCGACTGTCACCCGAATTGGAGAAACCGTTTTGACGATTTTCATAATCCCTGTTTTCTGCGATCCACATTCTGCCACGATCATCCCAGCAAAAAGCCATAGGTTGTGTAATCATGGGCTCAGAAGCGTATGCATTTACTTTATACCCTTCCTTAATGGTCATCGCATTAACGGCCTCTTGCGGATTCAGTAGTTTGGCATCTCTAGCTTCTTGACGTGCAATATTCCAAAGTGAAGCTGTATTGTACATGCCTTTATCCCCAACATAATCGCCCCATAGATCGTTCATCTTGACTGGGTCTAATTTACCGGAATAGGCCACTATTTGGTGTTGAATTGTTTTAATTTCCCCTTTCTTAATATGCCAATCTCCCATTCTGGCTCCTACCGGGCCAATTCCCAATTGACTATCGACACGCCAAGTTTGTGGAAACTTATCATTATCAGGGTGGTCAAAAATTGCGATATGGCCCCATTCGTCGAGACCTTCTATTTCCATGCCAGCATCTACCCACATCGCTCTTTTACCTTCGGCTTTTTCATTTCGTTGACGAGCTGCATTCTCGACTTCCCCTTCAATGCCTTTTTTCCAGGGCATGCGCAGGAATAGACCTCCATAATCAAATTCATTGATCGTGATATCGCTGAGGGCCTCTCCTTGCCATTCTAGGCTTAAGAGGTGTTTTCCTTCTTTTTCTTTGAAGGTCCAAATCTGTGTTTCTTTTAAAATGGGCTTTTTATTGGCATCTAGCATGTTATAAACGGACTGCCATTTCACTTCGGCACCTTCAGCGATTAGAATTTGAATTGAAACTCTTTGCCAATGATCCGACCCTGGATTATGAAAAAAATCACGTCCTATTTTCTGCTGGATATCTTCAGGTTTGTTTTTATCATAAAACCACTTTTTTAGTTCTTCTGGTTCCGCTCCGGTGCCATTTACCCTTGTAAAACCCCAATACAAACCTGTTTGATGCGGATGATGCCCAGGGCTATATTGTGTCAATTCCACTTCGCTATCAGGGGCCATTATAGGGTGCATAAAAGGACGGAAATCGGACTTTACATTTTGGGTAACCAAGGCTGATGATTCGTCTTGCCGAAAAACCTTTATGAAATCCTCACCTTTTTCAATCTTGAAATTAGATACTTTCGCTGCGGATGAAGTACTGTTTTTTTCTGTTTTGGTTTTACAGGCAAACAGACATGCAATTACGATAATAATTAATCCGATTCTTTTCATTCCATACTATTCCTAAAAAAATTAAAACAAAAAGCCTCAGGAGTATTTTGCGCGAAACCACCTAAAAATATAACAACCAAAGAGAGACTACATAATAAGAATTTCAGACGCATTTTCATTGAGATTTGGTTGTTATGAAAGATAAGAACTATTTTGAAAACGAGAAACCCAAGCTGTAAAAGCTTGGGTTTTGCTATTAAGAAAAGGGTTGTAATGGCAGTATCGAAGGTGGGCAGTCGAATTCAAAAGACGTTCTGCCTAAAATTCATACCTTAAGAATTTACGGATATTTAATGCGTATAAGGTACCGTTCCCGTTTCGTCTACAGGATAGCCCCATTTTTTGATATAGTCCATCCC
>JARFRH010000268.1 GCA_029287355.1 Maribacter sp.
ATGGGTTTTGTCCAGTTCTATTTCGGTCTACCCCTTGCTATGGTGGTTATCTGCCTTGTATTCGTTCCGATCTATCATAGATTAAAAGTATATACGGCTTATGAATTTTTGGAAAATCGGTTTGATCTAAAAACAAGGTCTCTTGCCGCTGTGCTCTTTCTTATTCAACGCGGGTTGGCAGCTGGTATTACCATTTACGCCCCATCAATAATTTTATCGGCTGTTTTAGGCTGGGACCTTCGAACGCTTAATATCATTATAGGCTCTTTGGTTATCATCTATACGGTATCGGGTGGTACAAAGGCGGTAAGTGTTACCCAAAAACAACAAATGTTTATCATCATGGGAGGTATGTTTATAACCTTCTTCTTTATATTGGGATATTTACCGGCCGATATTACTTTCAGTAAAGCGCTGAAAATTGCTGGAGCAAGTGATAAACTCGAAATTTTGAATTTTGATTTTGACCCTAAAAGTCGGTACACATTTTGGAGTGGTATAACTGGAGGATTCTTTTTGATGTTATCCTATTTCGGTACTGATCAGAGTCAAGTACAACGCTATCTCTCAGGAAAATCAATAAGAGAAAGCCAGCTAGGACTTGTTTTCAATGGTATTTTCAAAATACCGATGCAGTTCTTCATCTTATTAGTTGGGGTCATGGTCTTTGTTTTTTACCAATACAATCATTCCCCATTAAATTTTAATCCATCCGCGACGAAAACGGTTATGGATTCTCCCTATGCAAAAGACTATATTCTTTTGCAAGAAGGCCACCTGAAGTTGGAAGAACAAAAAAAAATAGCTCAAAATAAGTATTCCGTTGCCTTAGAACTAAAGGAATATTCGGCAATAGAGGATGCCAGAATTCAAATCGTCAGTTTGAACAAAAAAGACAGTACCGGTCGTGCTACTGCCAAGGCCTTAATAAAACAAGCTAGTGCGAGCACGGAAACCAATGACAAGGATTACGTATTCATACACTTCATATTGAATAATTTACCCAAGGGCCTTATAGGTTTACTACTAGCCGTAATCTTGTCGGCTGCAATGTCATCTACAGCTTCGGAGTTGAATGCTTTGGGAACGATTAGTGCTCTAGATCTTTATAAACGAAATAAGAAAGTAGTTACTTCCGAAAAACACAATGTCAATGCCTCCAAGATTTTTACCCTTATCTGGGGAATTCTTGCCATAATAATTGCGTGTACCGCCAGTTTGTTTGACAACCTTATACAATTAGTGAATATAATAGGTAGTATTTTTTATGGAAATGTGCTAGGCATTTTTCTCTTGGCCTTCTTCATTAAATATGTAAAAGGCAATGCCGTTTTTTTCTCAGCCCTGCTGACGCAAGCATTGATTTGTGTAATCTATTATTATCTTATTCATATCCATGTTTCAGGTGAGGAAAAATTGGGCTACTTATGGCTTAACTTTATAGGCGCAGCGTTGGTTATTTTCATTTCACTTATTTTTGAGGGCTTCGACCGACTGTTGAAAAATCCACCTATTAAGACCTCCTAATGTTTTGACCCTTAGGTCACATGGCCCAAGACAATAGCCTTTTTTTAACAAATAATTAGGATTTATCTTATATTTATAGATACAACCGATGAACATCTGTGTTCATTCAATAGGTATAAATGAGTTTCCCGTGGACAAGAAGTATACTATAAAGGATATCGCTCAGCTTGCAGGGGTATCAAAAGGAACTGTAGACAGGGTCCTTCACAGTCGTGGCAAAGTATCGGAGAAGGCCAATGAACGAATAAATGAGGTACTTAAAGAGATTGATTATCGCCCCAACCCTATCGCAAGAAGTCTAAAGAACAGCAAGGTTTACAAAATTTTTGTTCTTCTGCCTGACCCCAAAGAAGACCCGTATTGGATTCCGGCTAATGAGGGAATCAAAGAGGCCGTTAAAGAGTTTAATCCATTTGGAGTTCGCTTTGAAAAATTTTTCTATAACCCAAAAGACAGAGCTTCCTTTCTCGAAAAAGCCAATATGGCTTTGCAAGCTACTCCAGATGTACTATTGATGGCTCCGGTCTTTCATAAAGAATCTTTGGAAGTTTTTGAAAATTGCCAAAACAAAAAGGTTCTGGTAGCACTTTTCAATAATTATATTGATGTATTCAATAATAAAAATTTTATAGGACAAGACCTGCATCAGAGTGGTCGTGTAGCGGCAAGTTTAATTGATAAGATGCAACCCCAAAAGTGCACAATTGCCATTCTGCATATTAATGAAGAGGCACATATGAGGCAAAAAGTGAATGGGTTTAAAGAGTATTTCGAAGACAAAAAGAGTTCTTTACACCCAATCATCACCTATAGCCTGAATGCAGAAAACCTATCCCTTTTTAAAAATGACGTTTTTGATTTTTTTGAAAAACACCCGAAAATCTCTTCTGTTTTCGTTACCAATTCAAAAGCCCATCTTTTGATAGAAGCCCTCAAAGACTTAAATAGAGACCTATCAATAGTGGGGTATGATCTTTTAAAAGAGAATATTACGCTTTTAGAAAATGGTAAAATAGATTTTCTAATCCACCAAAAACCTAAAAGACAGGCGTATCTAGGTGTTGTCAACTTAGCGGAGCACTTCCTTTTTGGCAAACCTATTCCTGCGCAAAATTTGTTGCCTATTGATGTTATCACATCAGAAAATGTTATTTATTACAAAGACTAGTGCCAAGAATATACTCCCCCATTTTGAATAGCTAATTATAAGGTTTGCGCAAGTGGATGATTTTAAAAATGTGTTCGAACACATTTTAATATTGAATCTATTGTGTAATCCCAAAAAAACGTTAATTTCATCCTAGTATTAACTCGATGTTGAACTAACTAACATTATCAAAAAACTTAATTATGATTAAAAAACTGCTTGTATTTTTAGTGTTGGTCTTAGGGTCATACCCTTTACTGGCGCAGAGTAAGACCATTTCCGGAACAGTCACGGTTGGGTCGGACGGCTCTCCACTTCCAGGGGTGAACGTTTTGGTGCAAGGTACCACCAATGGTACCCAAACTGATTTTGATGGTAATTATACCATAAATGCCAATGAAGGTGATGTCCTACTTTTTTCATATTTAGGTATGTCGAATCAAAGCGTTACAATTGGAAGTTCAAATACGGTGAACATTTCAATGATGGAAGATGCCAGTCAACTCGATGAGGTGGTTGTAACGGCTTTAGGTGTGAAAAGACAGAAAAAATCATTAACCTATGCGACGCAAGGTGTCGACCCAAAAGGAATTGACGAAGCTAGACCACAGCAAAACCTAGTAAATAGTTTATCAGGTAAAGTTGCGGGTCTATCGATTCAGACCTCTGGTAATGGGGTAAGTGGTTCTTCAAAAGTAATTCTTAGGGGAAATAGATCCATTGCCGGTAGTAGTCAAGTATTATATATTGTAGATGGTGTTCCTCTTGGGGGAGATATTTCCGATATCAGCCCTGATGATGTTGCCTCCATCAACGTTTTAAAAGGTGCTAATGCAGCCGCCCTCTATGGTGCTCGAGCAAATAATGGTGCAATTATCATTACCACCAAAGGTGGAACAACAGGTGCCATGACCGTTGACATCAGCTCAACAATAACGGCACAACAAGGTAATATCTTATTCGATTACCAAAATCAGTTTGGGCAAGGTAGTGCGGGTGTTTATAACGCTGCGTCTACTGGTTCTTGGGGTCCTGCTCTTAATGGTGCTACCGTTGCCGGATGGCAACCTCAGACACCCACGAGCTATAGTCTAAGTCCACAAGCTGACAACGTTGACGATTTTATGCAAACAGGTTTTAACTTGGCTAATAACATATCTATACGATCAGGTTCTGAAAAAATGCAAACCTTCTTCGGTTACACGCATGAACTTAGAAACGGCATTGTTCCTGATAATGATTTGAAAAGACATAACGTCAGCTTAAAAATCGACAACAACTTAATAGATGACAAATTGGTACTTAGTGCCAAGGTGAATTATATCAGATCGGATTTAAACAATTTGGTAGATACTGGAGAGTCATTTAGTAATCCTTGGAGACATGCTTACCGTTTGCCTAGAAATATTCGAACGGTCGATGCCGAAGAATATCAGTATGTAGATGCAGGAGGAAATGTTCGTCAAAATTACTGGAAACCTGGTGATAATGGTGGGGCTAACCCTTATTGGACCATTAATAAGAACTTAAAAGAAATTATAGACAATCGAATTATCGGTTATATGTCTTTGAAATACAACTTCGCCGACAACCTTAGTCTTTTGGTACGAACGGCGGTTGATCAAAGTTCTCAGAGCAGAGAAGATCGCTTATACAACGATTCTTATATTATAGCTGATAACGGAAATTATGTTACCCGAAATGCAAGTAGTCTTGAATGGAATACCGACTTCTTATTAAGCTATGACAAACAAATCAATGATAATCTTGCTTTTAATTTAAATGTTGGCGGTAACAACCGCCAGGCAAATAATAAGTTTGTCAGAACGAATGCTGGTGGTTTAAACGCTGCAAACATTTTCGCGATCAGCAATGCGCAGAATTTAACCGCAACCCAAGATTTAAATCGTAGGGAGGTCAACTCGTTATATGCTTTCGGTCAAGTGGCTTTGAAAGACGCTGTCTTTTTAGACCTGACCTATCGTAGCGATTGGAGTTCAACACTACCGGAGGCCAATAGACGATTCGACTATTATTCAGCTGGATTAAGTGCCGTAGTATCTGATTTGACCACCTTACCTGAGTTTTTCTCCTTTTTAAAATTAAGAGGCTCTTATGCTGAGGTAGGAAATGATACCAGTCCATTTAACTTAGTTCAAGTTGCCGATCTTAGGGCCGGTGGGTTTATTCAGTTGGGTACGCAATTACCCAACCCAGACCTAAGACCTGAACGCACAAAATCTTTGGAATTTGGTTTTGATGCCCGCTTCTTAGACAGTAGATTAGGTGTTGATTTTACCTACTACAAAACGAATAGTATTGACCAATTATTCGGTCAACAAGTACCGCAGGGTTCTGGGGTTTCGACCAAATTCATAAACGGTGCGGACATTCAGAATAATGGTGTTGAGGTTATTTTGACTGGAACACCGGTTAATACAGCAGACTTTAGTTGGAATATTACCTTCAACTATGCGAAAAACAATAGTGAAGTATTATCCTTGGCAGAAGGTTTGGAGACTTTAAGTTTTGGAGGCGACTTCTTTAGAAGGTTTGAACTGAATGTAGGTGATGAATGGGGTAATGTATATTCAAGAGGGTTTGCCAGAGATGATCAAGGAAGAGTTTTAGTCGCTGCCGATGGTACACCTGAAGTTACATCAGGCCAAGAAGTTCTTGTTGCCAACTTCAATCCAGATTGGTTGGGTGGCATGAATAATAGTTTCACGTATAAGAACTGGAATTTTGGTTTCTTAATCGATATTCGTCAAGGCGGCGAGGTGGGTTCGTTTACCAATGCGATTTTAGCTTCTGACGGAGCACTTCAAAGCACAGTTGCCGGTCGTGATGGCTCATTGGTTTTTGGTACAAACGTTTTTCCAGGACTCGATGTGGTACAAGCCGATGGAAGCGCAAACAATATTCAAGTGAATGCAGAACAGTTTTGGGCTAAAGTTGGAGGTAGAAACTCCCCAGTTGGTGAAGCCTTTGTAGAAGATGCATCGAATATTAGAATGCGTGAAATGACCTTAGGGTATAGTTTACCGCGCAGTCTATTAGGGAACGGCCCATTTAGAAGCGCCAAATTTTCATTGGTCGGAAGAAACCTTTTCTTTATTTCGAACAAGGCATCTATAGATCCTGAAGTAATTACCAACACTCAGACAAATGCTGATGGTTTTGAATCTTTTGCCCCTCCAACGACCAGAAGCATTGGTCTTAATATCAAATTTGGTTTCTAAAAAAAATTGTAACTTTAAAGAAAAAATTATGAAAAAAGTATTAATCAAAATGGGTCTCGGAATCTCCCTGGTTATTGCATTTACAGGCTGTACCGAAAATTTCGACGAATTGAACACAGACCCGCTTGCTCTGGATATAGGCGCTCTTGAAGAAAGCCAAGTATTACAAGGACAAGCTTTTGCCCAGGCCCAGTATGTTTCCGTAAACGGATTGCATTGGAGGTTTCAGATTTCACAGAATTTATTCTCTGATATTTGGACGCAATACTATGCCACTACGGCCGCAGGTTTTGACTCCGATCGGTTTGTGCAGGTAGGTCGTTGGGCCGATTTGGCATGGGGATCTTTCTATGGCCAAGCGGCACCTCAAATTAAATTGGTGGAAGACCTTTCGGAAGCCAATGGTAATCAAGTAGGTAATGCCATGGCTAAAATCTTAAGAGTTCACGCCTATCATCGCATTACCGATTATTGGGGGCCAGTACCCTACTCTGCCTTCGGTAATGGCGAGTTATCGGTACCTTATGATAACCAACAGGACATTTACGATGATTTCTTTACCACTCTTGATGAAGCCGTTTCACAACTTAGTGGTGGAGGTACATCTTATGGTGGAAGCGATAGAGTTTATGGAGGAAATGCAGCCCAATGGGCCACCTTCGCCAATAGTTTACGTTTACGTTTGGCGATGCGTATTCGATACGCTGATCCAGGAAAAGCACAATCAGAAGCTGAAAAAGCAGTTTCCGCAGGTGTCATGACCGATAATTCCCAAAATGCTAATGTAGCTGTTGATGATGTAAATAGAAACCCTCTTGAAACTATTACCGATTGGGGTGAATTTAGAATGAGTGCTACTATGGAGAGCATTTTGGAAGGCTACAGTGATCCACGTTTAGCTGAATACTTTGCCCCAGCGGCAGATGGTGATTCTGACGGTGATGGTAGTCCTTATGAAGGCTTACTGAACGGACAGACCAAAGTCGACTTGGAAACAAGTAAAAATGCCGGGCATTCTGATTTGGCGACGAAATATATAGATGTTGCAAAAGGTGGTACTAATCCTCCTATTGAAATCATGAATGCTGCTGAAATGTTCTTTTTAAGAGCAGAAGGCGCTTTACAAGGTTGGTCGATGGGCGGAACAGCTCAGAGCTTATATGAAGATGGTATACGCGCTTCCATGACTCAAAAGACAGGAGCTGACGCTGGTGCAATTGATGCTTATATCGCTAGTACGGCCGTACCTGTTGCTTTTGAACCAGGTGCAACGCCCGTAACCGATATACCTGTAGCATTTGCTTCAGATCCTGAAATGCAATTCGAACAGATTATGACCCAAAAATGGTTGGCTATCTATCCAAATGGATGGGAAGCATGGGCTGAATTACGAAGAACAGGTTACCCTAAGCAATATGCTAGAGTACAATCTGAAAACCCAGATGTCGGCGTTAACGACATTATCAGAAGAATGGTTTATGTATCGAGTGAATTCGATACCAATGGTGAAGCGGTTCAAGCTGCGATTGGTGGTAGCGAATTAAGTGGATCCGATAAAAATAACACCAAATTGTGGTGGGATAAGAAATAAACCTCTTCATGTAATATTAATAAAAGCACCAATACTTTCTTATTGGTGCTTTTTTATTTTCGTTAGAATTAGTAGTACAATAAATAAAGCACAACGCTTATATGAAATCACTAGTTTTCAAAACATCTTTTTCCCTATTCATAGCACTTGTTCTCCTTTCATGCACGAAAGATGAAAGCAACACATTATTCACATTGATTCCCTCTAGCCATACAGGAATCAAATTCAAAAATATCTTAAAAGAAACAAAAGAATTTAATGTTTTGGAATATGGTTATCTCTACAATGGAGGAGGTATTTCCATTGGTGACTTGAACAATGATGGATTATCGGATATCTATTTAACAGGCAATATGGTCGGTAGCCGGCTCTATGTCAATAAGGGTGATTTTAAGTTTGAGGAGGTTGCCGAGAAGGCGGGTGTTTTTGCGGCCGGACTCTGGAATACCGGCACCACTATGGCAGATGTAAATGCAGATGGTTTTCTGGATATCTATGTATGTCGCTCGGCGGCCAAGGATCCGAATAAACGAAAAAACCTACTCTTTATAAACAACGGTGATATGACCTTTTCTGAGAAAGGTGCGGCCTATGGCATTGATGATTCAGGGTACTCCACCCAAGGTAATTTCTTCGATTATGATAAAGACGGTGATTTAGATCTTTACGTTCTCAACCATTCTACTCAAGAATATGCAGGTTTTGGGCAAATAACGGCATCATTGAAAAATAAAAAGAATGAAGCCTACTCGGATAAGCTTTACAAAAATGAAAATGGGAAATTCATTGATGTAAGTGAAAAGGCCGGTTTAGTATCCAATGTTTTAGGCTTTGGCCTAGGAGTTGCCTTATCCGATATTAATAATGATGGCTGGTCCGATATTTATGTGTCAAATGATTATAATGAACAAGACTATCTCTATATCAACAATCAAGATGGCACCTTCACCGAAAGTCTTGAAGATTTCATAGGGCACTCATCCCTTTTTTCAATGGGGTCTGACATTGCCGACATCAATAACGACGGCTTTACCGATATCATGACCTTAGATATGCTTCCTGAAGGAAATCAACGTCAAAAAATGGTCTCTGGGCCCGACAACTATGACAAATACCAGCTTTTGGTGAACTCCGGTTTTTATAACCAAAGTATGCGTAATATGTTACAACTGAACAATGGTGGTAGCTCCTTCTCAGAAATTGGCCAACTTGCTGGTGTTTCGAATACCGACTGGAGTTGGAGCTCGCTTTTCGCAGATTTTGACAATGATGGTCACAAAGACCTCTTTATCACCAATGGTTATAAAAGAGACTTTACCAATATGGATTTCATCAATTATGCCGTACAAGAAAAACTGAAAGAGAATCAAACCGGTCAGAAAACGGCCATCATGAAGTTGATACAAGAGATACCATCAACTGTCGTAGAAAACTATATGTACCGCAACAAAGGTGATTTAAGTTTTGAAAAGACGAATGCGATATGGGGGTTTAATCGCAAATCTTTATCAAATGGGGCGGCATATGCAGATCTTGATAATGATGGTGATTTAGATCTTGTTGTCAACAATATAGAAGAAGAGGCTTTCGTATACAGAAATAATAGCGAAACTCAGGTCGAAAACAATCGGTATCTAAAAGTCAAATTAGAAGGCAGTGGTCAAAATAGGTTTGGAGTTGGTGCAAGGGTCGAGCTCAAAGTCAACAATACCATACAAGTTCAAGAAATGTTACCCACCAGAGGTTATCAATCCTCTGTTGATTTTAACCTCCTATTCGGTTTGGGCAGCGCAGATCAAGTAGATGAGTTAAAAATTATCTGGCCCAATTCTAAAATGGAGCTATTGACGGACGTGCCCTCCAACCAACTTATTGTAGTCAAACAGACGAATGCCAAATCGAACATAGGGTCTCAAACACAAGTTCAAAATACTTATTTTGAAGATCGATCCCAAGATTCCTTGATTCCATTTGTCCATCAAGAGAATGCCTTTATTGATTTCAAGCGCGAACAACTCCTACCGCACAAACTATCGACCCAGGGACCAAAAATAGCGAAGGGGGATATCAATAATGATGGAGTGGAAGACCTTTTTATCTGCGGTGCTAAAGGTGCAACAGGAAGCCTGCTTGTTCAAAACAATCTTGGAAAATTCAACGCATACGCTCAAGATACATTTGAAAACAACCGTTTATCCGAAGATATTGACGCCCTCTTTTTCGATGCGGACGGTGATAAAGACCTAGACCTTTACGTGGTGAGCGGTGGGGCCGATTTTAGTAGTGATGCTCCTGAATTGCAAGATCGTCTGTATTTCAACAATGGGCAGGGCAAGTTTTCCAAAAAAGTGGAAGCCTTGCCGGAAATGCGTATGAGCGGTTCTTGCGTCACTGCGTCGGATTTCGATAATGATGGCGACTTGGATCTTTTTGTCGGAGGCCGATTAGTACCAGGGCGTTATCCGAATGCCCCTAGAAGTTATGTTTTGAAAAATGACGGTAAGGGCAGGTTTACAGATTTTACAGCTGAAGTAAACCAAGAACTACTGCATCCGGGAATGGTAACCGATGCCGTATGGACGGATTTTGATGGTGATACTAATGATGATTTGATACTTGTGGGCGAATGGATGGAAATCCGTATATTCAAGAATATAGTGGGAACCTTGACAGAGGTAAAAACGGATTCTGGGCTAACCAATTCACAAGGTTGGTGGAACGTAATCACGCCGGGGGATTTCGATAATGATGGTGATACCGATTATATATTGGGCAATTTTGGTTTAAATTCACAATTGAAGGCTTCCTTTGATGAACCAGTAGAACTATATGTCAAAGATTTTGATTCAAATGGCTCGTTAGATCCTATTATGTGCTCTTATATCCTAGGAGAAAGCTATCCCGTTTTTTCAAAAGATGACTTGGTAGGACAACTGAACGGCCTTAAGGCTAAGTATACTAGTTATGCGGAGTATTCCGACCAAAAAATTACAGACATATTTACCGCTAAGGAACTGTCGGATGCGACCGTTCTTAAAGCCAATAATTTTGCAAGTAGTTATATGGAAAATCTAGGCAACGCTAGATTTAGACTTACACCCCTACCCGCCCCTATACAATTTTCGCCCATATTCGGTAGCATTTCCGAGGACTTTAATGGCGATGGAAATTTAGATGTGGTCATGGGGGGCAATTTCTTCGGTACTCGTGTAAAGTATGGTAGGTATGATGCCAATAAAGGCAATCTTCTTTTAGGTGACGGAAAAGGAGGATTTCAACCCACAGGAAATACAATCAGCGGGTTGAAAATAAGCGGTGAGATTCGAGATATTGAAATAATAACGACCAAACAAAATTATCAGATCATACTCTTTGCGAAAAATAATGAACCCGTCGAGGTCTATAACATTAACCCGGCCAAAAAAACTAAATCATGAACAAAGTTTGGCTTGTAGGTATTCTTCTTTCTCTGAGTGTTTATACTGCTTTAGCTCAATCTGAAGCCAGTATCGTTGAAGAGACCATGTCAATTGACACTTACCCGTTTCATACACCAAACCCTATTCCTATTGTTGTGGATAATCCAAAGATTCCTCCGTATTTTAAATTCGAAGGCTACTCCCATACCACGGTAAAAAAAGATTGGAACGTGGTTACACTTGAGAACGATTACATCAAATTATGGGTGTTGCCTGAAATTGGGGGCAAAGTTTGGGGAGCAATAGAAAAAAAGACAGGGGAAGAGTTTTTATATAAAAACGAAGTCATCAAGTTCAGAAATATCGCTATGCGTGGGCCATGGACCTCTGGCGGAATCGAATTTAATTTCGGAATCATCGGGCATCATCCTTCTACCGCGACACCGGTGGATTATCACACACAAACAAATGCCGATGGTAGTGTTAGCTGTATTGTTGGCAATACCGACCTTCCTTCAAACACTAAATGGATCGTCGAAATCAGATTGGAAAAAGACAAGGCGTATTTTGAAACCAATGCTTCTTGGTATAATGCCTCACCCCTAACAGAATCATACTACAATTGGATGACTGCTGCAGCCGTAGCGACCAATGACCTGGAATTCTTCATTCCCGGAAATAAATATGTCGAGCATAATGGCGATGCACATCCATGGCCCATTGATGAGGAAGGCAGAAACCTTGCGATGTATAAAAACAATACATTCGGTCCGGCAAAGTCGTATCACGTGGTTGGGGAATACAATGATTTTTTTGGAGGGTATTATCACGACAAAAATTTCGGTTATGGTCAATGGTCTCCTTATGAGGAGATGCCGGGTCAAAAGTTATGGTTATGGGCCCTGTCGCGCTCTGGAGGCATTTGGGAAGATTTGTTGACCGATTCTGATGGACAATATATTGAATTTCAGGCTGGAAGGCTTTTTGACCAATATTCTTCTGGAGCGGTTAACCCAATAAGTCAAGTAGGTTTCGACCCCTATGTTATGGATACGTGGTCAGAAATATGGTTTCCGTTCAAAGAAATCGGTGGTATGGAGGATGCCTCAAAACATGGTGTTCTCAATGTAGAATATGAAGACGGATTAACCTATGTTGGGGTTAATGCACTCCAAAATCTCCATCACGAATTACAAATAAAAATAAATGGAGATATCACATTTTCGGAAAAACTGAATTTAAAACCAATGGAAGTCTTTTCAACGAAGCTTCCCACTAGCGCAACCGACGCTGTTGAGATATCCGTTTTAGGAACTGAACTTGAGTACACAAATAATGCCGAAGCAAAACGTATCAAAAGGCCATTCTACCCTGATACAAATCTAAAAATATCTAAATCAGAAGCATTATATCAAGCCGGACTAGAAGCCTTGGAATATCGGGAATACGCCTTAGCACACGACCAACTATCAGAACTTGTGACTTTAGACCCATCGCATCGTTCAGGTCTTTTGGCCTTGGCAGAATTGGAGTATCGACGAACAAATTATGAAAGGGCTTTGGCACTTGCCAATACCGTGCTAAAAATGGATACTTATAATTCAAAAGCCAACTACATTGCGGGCATCACTTACCGTGCCCTTGGAGACTTTTTAAACGCCTTGGAATCATTGGGCTGGGCCGCACGAGATATCAAATACCGCTCTGTTGCCTATGCACAAATGGGAGAGATTCATCTAAAGGATAAAAATTATAAGAGCGCTAAAATGTATGGCTCTAAGGCATTGACCTATAACCTGAACAATATTAATGCAAGGGAGATATTGCTTTTTTCGGCAAAAAGCCAAGGTGATGAGATTGCACTCAAGGAGTATGCACCTGTCTCTTATACACATCTGACGCTGC
>JARFRH010000278.1 GCA_029287355.1 Maribacter sp.
ATGGGTTTTCTTTGCCCGTGCAAAAGTGGTCTCGTCACTATTAGCCGTAAGATAGATTACCGGTATATTATTTTTTCCTTGAATTGCGGAAACCGTTTCTATACCGTTCAACTTTCCTTTGAGATTGATATCCATTAAAATAATATCAGGTGTATTGAACAAAGCATGCGCTATGGCCTCTTCGCCTCTCGATTCAATGCCAGTAACCTCATACCCCATATTAGAAAGTTGCAATGATAAATTTGCTGCAATGATCATATCATCCTCGACAATCAATATTCTGGTCTTTTTATCCATTTAGGCCGCTTTATTTAGATGGAATTTAAAGGAAATAGAGGTGCCGTTTTGTACGGTCAATTTCATTTTACCTTCTAATTGACTGGTCAATAACGCAATAAGTTGGGTACCAAAACCGGAACTTTCCGGCGTCTTCATAGCGCTTGTTCCAACCCCGTTGTCGGCCACTTCGAGGTGTAGGACAGTACCAATTTCTTCAAGACTTATCTCAATTTTACCAGAAGCTTGGGCAGGAAAGGCATACTTCATAGCATTAGTCAATAATTCATTGACTATAAGCCCTATAGGAATGGCTATATCAACATCAAGTTCAATTTTATTCATAGGGCAAACAAGCGTTATTCTTTCTCCGGTGCCGTAAGAATGAATGATGTAGTTTCCTAAGTTTTGGAAGTAATCCTTCATTTCAATATTGGCCAAACTATCGCCTTGATATAGTTTTTGATGAATTATGCTCATGCTCTGTACCCTATGCTGACTTTTTTGCATCGCGGCTACAATATTGGGGTCATCGATTTGCGCCGATTGTAATGATAATAAGCTAGTAACAATTTCTAGATTATTCTTCACACGATGATGTATTTCCTTTAACAAAAACTCTTTTTCTGCATTCTGCTTTCGCAGTAATGTATTGATTGTTAACTTATTTTGAATTGCTTTATAAGAGAATAGCAATAATAAAAACAGCAGTACTGAAATGATGATGATTAAGTTTTGACTTGTTCGTTGGCGCTGTATTCGGGTCTCTTGAGCTGAAATAGTACTTTCCTTTTTAGCGACTTCGAATTCCGTTCTTAAAAGCGATGTGCGTTGGTCTGCCTCCGCGGTAAAAACCAAGCTCTTGTATTTATCATATTCATCAAAAGCTTTATAGGCCTCTTGATATTGATGGTTTCCTGCGTAGGCTTTGCCCAAAGCGGCATACGCTTGGCTCAAACGAAACGTATCTCCAAAATCTGCCGTAGCAATGCTGATCGCTTTTTGAAGGTTTTCTATGGCCTCACCATACTTTCCTTCTAAGTTCCGCAGTTTTCCAATGGAAAGCCAACTGCTCATCAGCATAAAGTTATTGGTCAGCAATTCAGCATACTTTAGCGCATTGGCACCGGCCTCTTCAGCCTTTTCGAAATTATTTTGGTACGCATATAGATCAAGTAGTAGAATATAGGTGTCGCTCAAATTATTATAGAATCCATACCGTTCACCAATAGCAATTGCATGCTGAAGATAGTTCAACGCTTTCTCATGGGCTTGCAAGGACATATAATTATTACCGACCACGAATAAGGTAAAACCATAATCCATGTCATTGATACCCCGTTCTTCAAATAGGGCTAAGGACAAAAGCCCATACTCGAGTCCCGATTCAAACTTGGATTGTTTCCAGAACAAGTTGCTCAAATCGCTGTAGGCCATCGCAATGGCCCTTTTGTCGTTTAATTTTTCACCCAACCGAAGTGATTCAAGCGCATAATCCACTGCTTTACCCAATTGCCCCCTGCGCTCATAAACGTAACCTAATTGGGTGTTGAGATGGGCCAAGTCTTTTTCCAACACTTTGGCTTTGGCATTTTCAAGCACTTCCTCGGCAGCCTGTAACTTTTCCATTCGAAGGAGAATCGCCCCTTGGGTGATTTGAAATCGACCTTGCCATAATGTGTCTTTCAAGGCAGAAGTCAATCGTAATCCTATTTCCGTAAAACCAAGGGCCTTGACCAAGTTACGCGTGTGTGAGTAATAGGCCAAATCGTTGAGTATGGAGAATTTTAGGGAGTCAGGCTTTGCCAAGGGATAGGCTTCCTCCAAGCTATCCAAATAGGACGTTCCGAAATTATCGGTATCCACAAAAACCTTTTTGTAAGGATTTTCGCTGCTAAAGTCTATAATCTGGGAAAAAATGGGGCCGCAATTCAATAAAGAAAAGAGAAGAAAGTACATCCCTTTTTGAAAAAAGCTGCTCATTTCACTTGATCGTTTTCACTCGGGGGATATTCGTTCTTATAAATGTACAACTTTATCCCAAACTATTGTTCGATAAATAAAATGACCTGTTCGGACAATAAAAGGATGCCTTTGTCCCTTTTGGATTGCTTGGATCACTAAAAATCGATTTATTATTTCCCTTTAAAAAATAGTTATGAAACTATCGCTCATGCTTGAAATAATGATATTGTTTTCAGCCATGTCTTGCAATAGGCTACAGAAATCATCGGAAGCTATTGCAGCCAATGAATTGTTGATTACGACCACTTTGAGCACGTATATGGATTCTTGTTGGAACCAGGGTGATATTACAAGTATGAAAGACATAACGATAAAAAACTTCATCAGAAACCTTAACGGAATCAACGTGGCAACAAGCCATAGCGAAATGCAGGCCCATATGGCCGTCTTTTTTAAGGGCTTCCCGGATCTAGAAGTGAAATTGGATAGCACCTATATTCAGGGGAATGCCATTTTCACGCATTGGACATCAACGGGAACCCATACGGGCATTTTTGGGGAAATCGCCGCAACTGGCAAGAAAGTGGATATCAACGGACTTTCACATTTGTATTTCAATACGGAAGGGAAATTAGTGCGAGAAAACGTTGTCTTCAACGAGTGGCAACTTTTACAACAATTGGGATACACACTGACCCCCCCTATAATGGAATAATAGAAATATCCATTACAAATAAAAAAGTAAAACCGAGAACAATGAAAACACTAAAAACTACACTATTAGTAACATTGACGTTATTGATAATACCGATTCTAACCGGAGCCCAAGATGACAAACCGCAGTCTTATTGGATCCATGAAGACGTCGTAAAACCCGCAATGTTGGCTGAATACGAAACGACCTGCAAAGAACTGACCGAGAACATGAAAAAGCATACTAGTCAAGAAATGAATGTGCTTGTGACCCAGACCACAGATAATAGCTATTTATGGATCAGCCCTATAAGCTCCTTTGCTGATATTGATCGCCCGATTTTCAAGACAGCCCTGCAACGAACAAGCCAATTGTTGCACAAGGTTTTAGCCAATGGACCTTTAACGAAAAAGGAAACACAGAAAAAGAGGCGGCTTTTGTGACAATTTAGTGGTCATTACACAACTTCGGTACACTATGCCATATTAAAATAATGGATGGAAATACAAAAATAACAGGCAGATGATAGCATCAGGGGAAGCTTTACGATAACAGATCAAGTATGTGCTATCTTGCGGTAGCATGGCAAATATAAAAAAACCGGTACTTCAATAGATGCCCAAGCGGCACATCATTGGACCCTTAAAGACGGTAAAGCATTCGGTTTTCGGCAATATGTCGATACCAAGCAGCTCGCTGAAGCCATGAACAATTAAAAATCGATAATAAAAAATAGTACGGAGAAGCTGAAAACCGATTAGAGTAGGCTAGTAAACAAATAGCATTATCATGAAAATTAAAGTAGTAACACGTCACAAGGTAGGAGATTTTGACACCTGGCTCAAAGGCCATCAAGACAGACTTGATTTATTTGGCCCTGCAATGACTGACCTTAAAACTTTCCAAGATACTGACGATCCCAATTCGGTGGTTTTGGTCATGGAAGTAACCGATATGGATAAGTTTGAAACAATCTTAAAGGACCCATCTACCGATGTGCTTAAAAAAAAGCATACGGTGCTAGATCCAATTACGGTGTCAATGCAAGTGGAACCTTAAGGTTTTGATGAATTCATTACCACTGACATTAGCCATGCGCAAGGCACTGAATTAGCACTGATTGTTCGATTCCAAAACTCCGCCAGTACGTGCCAACTGTTCATCCGCCTTATTTGGTTAATGGGTGCAACCGAAAGATGAGCTTGACCGAAACCAGCATTTATTAAAATCAATTTTAGCATAAAACACATGACATGAAAACAGTACTGATTACAGGAACAAGTAAAGGCATCGGCCTAGAAACCGCGCTTGCCTTCGGGCGAGCCGGATACAAAGTATTTGCCACCATGCGAAACCCGAAAATGGCTGACGATTTTAGGCAAATAATCGCTGAAGAGTCTTTGGCAATAGCCATTTCTGAAATGGATGTTGATTCCGAGGAATCGGTCAAACACATGATCGATTTGATTCTTGATGAAATTGGCACTATCGATGTTTTAGTTAACAATGCAGGTATTGAGCGTCATGGTTCAATTGAGGAATTAAAAATGTCTGACTTTAAAGCTATTATGGAGACCAATTACTTTGGGTCACTTCGATGTATCAAAGGCGTACTGCCGCAAATGCGCAAAAATCAAAAAGGTTGTATTATCAATGTCACCTCCGTTGCAGGTAAGATTTCAAACAGTCCTCTGGGTGCTTATGCCGCAAGTAAGTTCGCCCTTGAAGCCATAAGCGAATCATTGGCACAAGAAGTAAAGCCGTTTAATATTAGAGTAGCTAATGTAGCGCCCGGTATAATCGATACACAAATGGCTAATGATATTAGCGTCGATGACAATTCTATCTATCCGCATTCAAAACGCCTAGGTGGGTTGTTTACAGCATCACTTCAAACCCCGACACATCCCTCGACAGTGGCCACCAAGATTTTGGAAATCGCCGAGAGCCAAACATGGAAACTACGTCATCCTGTAGGTCCCGATGCACAACCTTTTCTAGATTGGCGGGCATCGATGACCGATGAAGAATGGGTAGATTGGAATGCGGCCAATGACGCCGATTGGTACCGAGCGGTTGAAAATACGTTTGGCTTGAATGCCAGAAAAGACGGGCAAATTATAAAACAATGATTATGGAAACAGCTACACAAAAACAACTTGACCCCTCAAAGATCATGCAAATAGGTACCGGGTTTTGGGCCTCAAAGACACTTCTCACCGCAGTGAACATGGAACTTTTTACTATTTTGTCAAAAAGGGAATTATCAGGTCCAGCAATTCAATCAAAGCTTGGCCTGCATTCAAGAAGCCTGTATGATTTTCTGGACGCCTTAGTTGCACTTGGTTTCTTAAACCGCAAAGGACTTAAAGAAACCGCCGTTTATAGGAATGCTGAGGATACCGATCTGTTTCTTGACAAGAACAAACCAAGTTACATGGGCGGCATGCTGGAAATGTGCAACAATCGACTCTATCCTTTTTGGAATGATTTAGAGGAAGGCTTGAAAACAGGGTTGCCACAGAATGAAACTAAAAATGGCGGAAAACCTGTTTTTGAAGAAGTGTACGCCGACCTACAAAAACTCCGGGAATTTATCGGTGCTATGGGAGGAATTCAGATGGGCAATTTTATGGCCTTTGCCAAAAATTTTGATTTTTCAACATATAAAACTTTATGTGATATAGGAGGGTCTGGTGCTTTGCTTTCCGCACAAGTTGCCCTTAACAACCCGCACATGAATTGCACTTCTTTCGATCTACCTCCCGTTGAACCAATAGCGAAAGAAAACCTCAAAAATATGAATCTTCAAAATCGAGTAAAAATTGAATCCGGCGACTTTTTTACGGACAGTTTCCCAAAAGCCGATGTCATTACCATGGGCAATGTTTTGCACGATTGGGGAAAGGCCGATAAAAAAATGCTCCTCGGAAAAGCATATAATGCACTGCCCAAAGGAGGGGCACTGGTAGTTATTGAAAATATTATCGATAACAACCGAAGTGAAAATGCATTTGGTCTTTTATTGTCGTTGAATATGCTTATCGAGACCTCGGAAGGTTATGACTTTTCTGCTGCTGATTTTAGCGAATTGGCAAAAGAAGTTGGTTTTGGGGAAATTTCCATAACAACGCTAACCGGACCTACAAGTGCGGTAATAGCCATAAAACAATAGCATAGTAACCATTAAAATATAGCGCCAATGAAAAAAGTAATTTTATGTATCCTATGCTTTGTGCCATTCACACTATTAACTCAGGAGAGCCCAGACCAAGTTTTCAGTCAAGTGATGCTTACACCAAAGCCTGATAAAATAGCGGAATTCCAAGCAGGTATGGCTGCGCATAACAAAAAGTACCATAACGAAGGTGTGCAACAGGCAAATGTGTATTGGATTTCCATCGGGAAAAACTCTGGTAATACTATCCGGAGTGCAGGGCCTATGCCATGGGCGGCAATTGATGGCGAACATCCTGACCAAGCAAACCATGATGGCGATTGGAATAAAAATATAGCGCCATATACCAAGGCTGATGATGAAGGTTTTTTCTTTAGGGCCGATTTTGCCAATTCCAACTTTTCGAAAGACTTTACCTTAAAAAATCTATCGGTTTTTATAATCGATATCGAACGCTTTAAGGACATGGAATTTACGGAAGAGTTAAAAAAGGTTCGAAAAGTATATGCCGAAAAAATGCCTGAAAGAATATTCGGGGTATATCATAATGCCATGCAATTTAATGAGGATCGTAAATTTCAACGCGATTTTGGATGCGTAGAATTCTTTGATAGTATGGGCAAGTTCGGTGAAGAAGATAAATTTCCGCAGTATTTTGAAGAAGTCCATGGGGCGGGTTCTTTTGCCAAATTTGGATCTGTTTTTGAAGAAACCACCAATGATGATATGCTGGAGCTGTGGAACTTTCGAGCAGACCACAGTGGAACAGATGGCATGGTAGAGGCAGTAAACCGAGAATGATTTGAAACCAAACAACCTTTAAACTGCCTTTTTGCGCAAAGTCCAAAACCTTTTTCCGGGTTTTGTTTTTCAAAGGACAATACTTTAGAACCATAGTATTGCTTTACTTTTAAAACGGTTCCTTGCTTAATAGAGACATTTTATGAGACCAACCAAACGCGCTTTACCATTTGACACTTCCGGCTTCTATTTTATTGCCTTATTGGCTTTGGTCATCGCGGGCTTCTGGCCTTCCTATTTTGCCAAATTCTTTGATGGCAGTGCGGATTTCACCTTTTACTTGCACTTTCATGCCACTTTAGCGATGCTTTGGGTTTTGATGCTAATCGCACAGCCTATTCTAATCCGTCAAAAGAAGTTCGCAATCCATAGAAAAATCGGGAAGCTATCTTATATACTGGTGCCCCTAATTTTTATATCCATTATCCTTTTAGCACATAGCACACTTCGGGGTCCAAAAGAAAATGTAGGTCTTGAACTATGGGTGCCCTTTAAGGACCTTTTGATTTTTGCAGTGGGTTATGGTATTGCCATAAAATATCGTAAAACCATGGCCATTCATGCTCGCGGAATGATCGTGGCAGGAATCGTGCTCATTGAGCCCGCTTTGGTACGGCTACTATTATACCTGTTTTTTCCTGATGAGGGATTTGCACCCAGCGGTTACATCACTATGATCATACTGCTTTATACGCTGCTGATAGGTTTAATAATTTCTGAACGAAAACAAAAGGTAGGTAGATGGGTATTTCCTTTGGCATTAGGGCTTTACGTCTTTGTTCATGCCGTCTTATTATTTCAAATACATATCCCGGGTTGGCAAGCAATTGCCGAGTGGTTCGCCGCATTGCCTTTGACTTGATAAAATTTATTTCAATCACAAAAACAACAGTATCATGAAAAGAAGAACATTTACAAAATTAACAGGACTTAGTGCCATTGCCATTTCCACAACGGGTTTTGTCAAGTTCAACGGAGAATCATACGTCGGCGATTGCGAAACAACAACAGATATTTTGGGGCCTTTCTATAGACCCAACAGTCCTGTACGCGATAATTTGGTTGTTGAGGGATTATCAGGAGATCTTGTGGAACTATCTGGCGTTGTTCGCCATAAAGATTGTACTACTCCCTATAAAAATGCTAAAATAGAGCTATGGCATTGTTCGGCCGATGAAGTCTACGATAATGAAACGGATGAGTATCGGTATAGGGGTACAAGTCACTGTGATGCAGATGGCAAGTATAGTTTTATGACACAAATGCCTGTGCCATATGATGTCGGAGATGGAACGATTAGGCCTGCGCATTTTCATATGATGGTAAGTGCCCCGGGCTACCAAAGTTTGGTGACCCAAATCTATTTCAGCGGTGACCCTCATATTGAAACGGATGCGTCCGCATCTCTGGCAGAGGCAAAAAATAGGATCCTAGATGTGGGTCAAGAGGATGGTATGCTGAAAGTCTTTTTTGAATGCAATATGAGCGAGCGTCTTAAAGCATCTTATGACTCCCTTTCCAAAATAATCGGACGATATAAAAACGACCGTACCGGAAAAATGAAGGAGCTTTTTGAAAGAAACGGACTCTTATGGATGAAAAACGAAGTCTTTGGGATACGTTTTGATTATGTGGGAAACAACGCATTCGAGTATGCTGGTTTAGCTGAAGGAATGTATAGAAAGCTAAAGTTCAATTTCAATGGTAATGCTACAAAACTCCAATTTATGGCCTTAGAAGAAGATGGTGTAAAAAGAGACGAATCATATACTAAGTACTGATTTCCAACTTTTGTCAAACTAAAAAATAAGTAAAAGATAATAAAAAGACTTAATTAAATATTAATCTAAAATTCAAACCCTTATGCCATTTTTCCCATCACTTGATGCCCAGGACAAAGTACCTCATGCCTTTGCAAAATTTAATACCGGAATTGAAAGGCCACTGATTGATTTACACCAAATACTAATGAGGAGTGCTGATTCCCCTTTTTCCATTGCTCAAAGAGAATTATTCGCAGCCTTTGTATCAGGCACAAATGCCTGTAAATATTGTACTGGGGCGCATTCTGCTACCGCCGTGGAATTTGGCGTAGAGGAACCCCTCATTTCAAGTCTTATCGACGATGTGGAAACTGCTGATGTAGATGAAAATATGAAGCCGATATTTCGATATCTAAAAAAACTAACCCTTACTCCTACAAAAATGGTACAATCCGATGCTGACGCTGTATTCAATGCCGGTTGGTCGGAAAGGGCATTGTACGATGCAATTATAATTAGCTGCACATGGAGTTTTATGAATCGCTTCGTTGAAGGGCTCGGTCTAAATGTTATACCGGAGCAATTTGGTATGGAAGGTAAAATGTTGCACGCCGGCTATGATAAAATTTATGACAAGTTTGAACTGAAATAAAGGTCACCAATTAGGTGAAGCGAGGTAAAACAACTACTTATACTATGGCTTAAATTTCATTTTAACTTGTCAATAAACCAATGAGATTATCGAAACTTAATTTTGTGGAACAATATCGAATGTCCTGTGGGCATTGAGTTGGGATAGTCGCTCTCGGAAGTCTTGAAAATATCTCTAAAAACTATGATTATGTTCGTTAGAAATACCCGTCAAAAACTACTGAACGAAAATTTATTTACGTAAATAAGTGCAAGAGCATCTTTGATATTGGTTCTAATTGTATTTTTAGCTTAAATTTATTAGACCATAATAATCATTTAATAATAGGACCGTACGAAAAAATTAATACCATAAATATGATACATAACAAAAACTTCTGGAGCAAAGAAGAATTACAGATCTATATTCTCTTACTCTGTGCTAATGCGGACGCAGTAGAGAGTAAAAAAGAAATAAAGCTTATAAAATCAAAAACGGATGCAGCAACCTTCGAGCGATTATACACTGAGTTTAAACTCGACACGGAAGATGAAAGTCTGGAAAAAATCAATTTAAACATACAACAGCACGAATATTCCCATATGGAGCTTATGGAGTTCCGCAAAGAAATGGACGCGGTTTTCTTAGCGGATAAAAAATTTGGTATGATGGAGCGCAACTTGAACAGGATACTGGACAATATTATTTATTAGTCACAGAGCAAAATCCCCTAGCAATAACTAGAGAAGAAATTGTCCATATATAGCTTTAAAAGGATTGTAATTCCTTTTAAAGTCGATGCCTTGCTTCATGATTTGTTAATTAACGTTTTAGAAAAATACAACGGAATTAAATGAAAAAAATAATTACGGTATTGTTATTCCCCCTTTTTCTGGCCTGTAAACAAGTACCCTCACAAAAAAGCAAGGCTCCTAAAACGGAAGAAAAGCAGGAGTTCAGCGCTGCGCGAAAGTTCTTTGCTGAAATGGAAGCAAAAGCGCTTTCCGAACCTTTTAGGGGTATCGAAACAGAAAACGGAAAAGAATCAGGCCTATTCCCCATCAAATCTACAGGAGTTTCAACAGCCGGTATTCAAAAGGCCGCCGAATCGTTTTTACATAGTTTGACCCCAGAGCAACAAGAAAGAACTCAATTCGATATTGAAGACGAGGAGTGGCGGAAATGGTGCAATGTAGATAATGGCATTTATGATCGACAAGGCATCAGTTTAAAAGAAATGACCGAACTCCAAAAGGAAACTGCCTTTGGTCTGATGCAAGCTTCGCTAAGTGCCAAGGGCTTGCAACTCAGCAAAGACATTATGAAGACCGACCAAACGCTAAAAGAGCTAAATAATGGGGATACGGCTTATGATGAGGAGCTTTACTTTTTTACACTGATGGGCTTGCCCTCTCCATCAGAGCCTTGGGGCTGGCAATTGGATGGCCATCATTTGGTCATCAACTATTTTATACTAGGAGATCAGGTCGTTATGTCGCCAGTATTTATGGGCGGAGAACCTATCATTACCACATCTGGAAAATACAAAGGAAATACGCTCTTCCAAGATGAGCAGAATCTCGGATTGCACTTTATACAATCGCTCTCCAAAAAACTCCAAACAGAGGCTACCCTTTCGACCTCAAAACATAATAACGACATAAAAGCCGAGGCCAGCAAAGACAATGTAACCCTTAATTATGAAGGTGTTCCGGTTTCAAAACTGTCTGAAACGCAAAAAGGAAGCTTAGTACATTTGATTACTCAGTATATCAATACTATGGACGAGGGACACCACAAAATAAAAATGGAAGAAATTATGGCGCATTGGGGCAGCACCTATTTTGCATGGGTAGGCGAAACTACAGCAGATGCCGTTTTCTATTATCGTATACATAGCCCGGTGGTCTTAATTGAATTCGACCATCAAGCTGCTGTGGGTGTACCGAACAGTCCTAAAGGTCCTGTTCGAAATCATATACACACTATCCTAAGAACGCCCAATGGCAATGACTATGGCAAAGACCTACTGCGCCAACATTTGGAAAAAAGTCACGATCATTAATTAGAAAAGCTGACCAACATGAAACCCATCCACGGCCTCTTCCCGATTTTAATTCTAAGTCTTCTAATTGGATGCTCCACCCCTGAAACCTTTGACGTCCTAATCAAAAACGGCCAAATCGCAGATGGTTCGGGCCAACCCTTATATCTTGGTGATATAGGTATCAATGCCGATACTATTGCAGCCCTAGGCACCCTAGATAATGTGATAGGAATTCAGGAAATCGATGCTACTGGTTTAGTAGTTGCGCCGGGATTTATAAATATGCTGAGCTGGGCCGTGGAATCGTTGATCGAAGACGGGAAATCACAGAGCGATATTCGGCAAGGGGTCACTTTGGAAGTATTCGGAGAAGGCTGGTCTATGGGGCCACTCACCGAAGCCTCAAAAAAAGCTATACAGTCAATAGGAGATGGAATGGTGGAATATGACATCGAATGGGAAACTTTAGATGAATACCTTGAATTCCTGACTCAAAGAGGTATCTCCCCCAACGTTGCCTCTTTTGTGGGTGCTACTACCCTCAGGATCAATACCGTAGGTTTCGAAGACCGTGCCCCTACTGATGAAGAAATGGAGGTCATGAAAGGCATGGTCGCGAATGCTATGGAAGACGGCGCTTTGGGTATTGGGGCATCCTTAATTTATGCGCCTGCATTTTATTCGAGTACCGAAGAATTGATAGAACTATGTAAAGTAGCCTCTGCATATGATGGTATGTACATCTCGCATATGCGCAGTGAAGGCAATCAACTTCTGGAAAGTTTGGACGAATTGATTCGAATTGCGGATGCTGCCAAAATTCGTGCCGAAATCTATCATCTTAAAATGGGCGGGAAGGAAAATTGGAATAAATTCGATGCCGTGGTATCCAAAATTGATTCCGCAAGAGCGGCCGGACTCCACATTACCACCGATATGTATTCCTACACCGCCGGCGCTACAGGCTTGGATGCTTCCATGCCCCCTTGGGTGCAAGAAGGAGGGTATGCCAAATGGGCGGAACGATTGCAAGATCCGGCAATCCGTAAAAAATTGATGACAGAAATGACCACGCCTACGAATGAATGGGAAAGTTTGATGATGGGGGTCGAATCTTACGAAGACATGCTTTTGATAGGCTTTAAGAACGATAGCCTTAAATATCTAACAGGTAAGTCATTGGCCGAAATAGCTGCAATGCGTAAAACATCCGCTGTGGAAACGGCAATGGACTTGGTGATACAAGACGGCAGTCGTGTGGGAACAGTCTATTTCTTGATGTCAGAAGAGAATGTAAAAAAACAGCTTGCCCTTCCCTATATGAGCTTTGGGTCCGATGCGGAATCTTCTGCCCCGGAAGGGGTTTTTCTAGAATCGAGCACCCATCCAAGAGCCTACGGGAATGTGGCGAGAGTACTCGGGAAATATGTGCGGGATGAAAAAGTGATTCCGCTAGAGGAAGCCATTTACAAACTCACCGCCTTACCCGCAACCAATCTGAAAATAAAAAAAAGGGGAAGCCTAAAAACGGGCTATTTCGCCGATTTGGCCATCTTTGATCCGAAAACCATTCAAGACCATGCCACTTTTGAAAAACCAATGCAATATGCTACGGGTATGCAACATGTATTTGTGAACGGGCAACAGGTGCTCAAGGATGGCGCACATACTGGGGCCACCCCTGGCAGGGTAGTTCGGGGTCCTGGCTGGAAAGAAAAGTAATAAAACGAATGAAGCGATTAGCCATTTCACTTATTAACAAACTCCTTACAGCATGGAGTTGTAGAAACGAAACAGCCTACGTGGCACCTAAACTGTCAAATTCAGAGAGCTATGCCGACTCGTTGTACAAAGTGAGCATCCATAGTTTTCGAATTGCCGGTGGTGCAATTCCAATTCAGCAAAAAGGGAAGACCCTTTTAAAAAAGTCATTCGGTTACGCAAGAATAGCCCTGGCGGTACCCATGCCAGAAAATGCACATTTCGAAATAGGTTCCGTTACCAAACAGTTTACATCAGCTGCTATTTTAGAATTCGATGGTTAGCTATACTATAATCAACATCAAAAATGGCCTCATTAGAACTGATGCAGTTTTTGGGTGCTAGCTCCTAAAAAAAAAATAGACCGAACTATGAAAATGCGAATACTTATACTACTTCTTGCCTTTGTAACTTGTAAATCCTCGACCGAAAAAAAAGAAGAAGTAAATTCTTCTCAAGATATTCATCATCAAGCCATTTTAGTGGACACCCATAACGATGTACTCTTACAGACCATGGAAAAAGGGGTCATCCTGGATCAAGATCTAACAGGCATTACCCATACTGACCTCGACCGACTAAAAAAAGGGGGCGTGGATGTGCAATTCTTTTCAGTTTGGTGTGATGGTACCCAAGCTGACCCTTTCAAATATGCCTTAGTAGAAATGGATTCAATGGATGCCATTGCGAAAAGAAATCCCGATAAAATTATAGAAGTGGCCAATTCCAAGGAAATGATGGAAGTCGTTGGCCAACATAAAATTGCCGCTTTTTTTGGTGTTGAAGGCGGTCATATGATTGAAGATGATTTGGCTAAACTTGATTCGCTATACGAACGTGGCACACGCTATATGACCCTAACCTGGAACAATTCCACATCTTGGGCCACAAGTGCGGCCGATGAAACGGCCATTGGAGAAGGAACTTTAAACTCGGAAGGAAAGAAAGGTTTAACGGAGTTTGGAAAACAAGTCGTCAAACATATGAACGCATTGGGCATGATGGTAGACATTAGCCATGTGGGAGAACAAACTTTTTGGGATGTCATGGAAACAACCGTAAAACCGGTCATCGCTTCACATAGTTCGGTACACGCCATTTGTCCAGTCCCCAGAAATCTAAACGATGATCAGATCAAGGCCATAGCCAAAAATGGAGGGGTAGTCCAGATTAATTTCTATTCGGGATTTATAACTCCAGATTATGAAAAAAAACGGGAAGCATTTTTACTGGAACACCAATCTGAAAACGATTCGCTCGTTTCTTCAGGCATCAATATGTATGTCGCGGAAGAATTACTTTTTGCAAAATATACGGATGAGGTTCAATCTTTCAGGCCTAGCCTGCAGCAGCTTATGGAACATATCATTCATATCATAAATTTAGTGGGTGTAGATTATGTTGGTCTGGGTTCTGACTTTGATGGCATTACATCGGCCCCAATTGGTTTGGACGATGTGACTTCTTATCCTTTAATAACCAATGCCTTGATTGAAAAGGGATACAGTAAAGAAGCTATCGATAAAATATTAGGGGAAAATTTACTTAGGGTTTTAAAAGCTAATGAAGTAAACAACCTTTAAAATGAAAAAACGCTATATCATCCTACTCTGTGCACTATGTATTTCCTGTAAAGGAAAAAATGACACTAAAGAAGTGACACAAAAGCAAGAACTCGAACACCTTAAAGCACAAGTCGATTCGCTATTCAATACGCATATCAATTTAAATGAACCCGGCGCCGCACTACTCGTGTCTTACGATGGCAAAATGCTGATAGGCAAAGGTTACGGCCTTCGGGATTTGGAAACAAAAGAGCGCATTACAAAAAACACCAATATGCGAATGGCCTCGGTAAGCAAACAATTTACGGATTTAAGTATACTTACACTGGTAGACCAGGGACTATTATCTCTTCACGATACGGTCTATAAGTTCTGGCCTTACGAGGTTTTTAAAAATATTACGGTAACCCAACTAATCAATCATACTTCAGGAATAGCAGATTATGAAGGGGCATTTATCAAGGAATGGGACCGTAGTAAAATTGTGGAGAACAAAGATGTCCTTACTTGGTTGGCCACGAACCCAGCTCCTCAATTTGAACCAGGCGAAAAATGGGAATATTCCAATACCGCCTATCTGGCGCTGGCCCTGTTAACAGAAAAATTAAGCGGTGAAGATTTTGCCACCTATGCAAAGGAGGCTGTTTTTGAAAAAGCAGGGATGAAAAACACCAACTTTTATTCATTTGCAAATCCCATCGATATTAAAGAGCGAGCCTTTTGTTATGAAAAGGACAGCCTGGGCCAATGGGAAAAGGTAGACGGTTATTTTATGAACGGCGTTTTGGGTGATGGGGCAGTTTATACCAGTGTAACGGATTATTTCGCGTACGACCAGGCCCTACGAAACAAAAGTATTGTGACGGATACCCTACATCAACTGCTTTTCGAACCCAGTTCGATGGCCTTACCTGAAAAAGCCAAATATCCCTTTGGGTTTTTAAAATCAAAGGAAGAACACTATGCCATGGGCTGGTTTGTGACTGACGATATTGCCTTGCATACCGGAAGTTGGAACGGCACCAGAACTATAGTGGTGCGAGATCAGGAGCGGCCCTTGACCATAGCCATTTTCATGAACTCAGGAGAAGCGGAAACCAGATCAGTATTGATAGAAAGCACCTATAACCTCATGGATTCCTATTTAAAATCTAATTAATTCTTATATGAAAAAACGAACCATACTCTTTTTGTTAGCCCTAACTATGGGGTTTACCCAATTTTTAAGTGCCCAACAAAAAACAAATAACAAAAAGCTTGACGCCATGATCGTTCAGGGCATGAAGGATTGGAAAGTACCAGGTCTTGCCGCAATTGTGGTCAAAGATGGCGAAGTGGTCTTTCAAAATACTTACGGCGTTAAAAATTTGAAGACGAAAAAGCCTGTTGATGAAAATACGCTCTTTAATATGGCCTCGACTACAAAAGCTGTGGTTGCCATTGCCATGGGAATGTTGGTCGATGATGGAAAAGTGAATTGGGATGATAAGGTCATTGACCACCTCCCTTATTTTAAACTGTCCGATGCTTATAGTACGGCCAATGCCCGTGTGAAGGATTTATTCACCCACAATTTAGGTATTGGAAATGCCGATGCATTATGGACCTTAGATAGTCTTTCCACCAAAGAAACGATTCGGAGATTTCAGTTCGCGAATAAAGAATATCCCCTCCGTGGTGGTTTCACTTATCAAAATATCATGTATGCTGTAGCAGGAGAAGTTATAGCGGCAGTTAGTGGAAAATCTTGGAATGAATTTGTTCAAGAACGTATATTCAAACCCTTGGAGATGACGCGAACCCAAGCTATTGCCAGCAATATTTTTAAAGCTGGAAACTATGTGACACCATATTTGGATGATCCCGAAGACGGCATGGTGGAAGTTGATTACGGTTTTTCAGATCAAATAGGTCCGGCAGGTATGATTTGCTCTACGGCTCACGATATATCAAACTATCTAACCTTCTTGGTAAATGAAGGTGTGTACAAGTCGGATACTTTAATAAGGCCTAAAACTTTTAAAACTCTTTTTGAACCGCATTCTTTTCTAGGATCAACAGGAACATATCCGACCAATGATTTGACAAAACCAAATTGGAACACCTATGGTCTCGGTTGGTTTCAGCAAGATTATAAAGGTCATAAGCTTGACTTTCATACGGGTAGTCTTTTTGGACTAGTAGCTATAGCGGGCGTAATGCACGACAAGAACTTAGCCGTATATGTCTTTGCCAATCTAGATCACGCCGAGCTTCGCCATGCGATTTTATATAAAGCCATGGACTTATATGCCTTTGAAGATAACAATAGAGATTGGCATACTGAAGTCCTTAACCTTTATCAAGGTTTTAAAGAAGAACAGGCCACCAAGGCCAAAAAGAAATTGGAGGAACAGGTAAAGGGTACTCAAGCCAGCTTGCCATTAGCTGAATATGTCGGCGCATATTATAATGATATGTTAGGGACCGGAACGGTGTCTGTAATTGACAGTAAACTACAAATCAATTTCAACGATTTTATAAATTACAATATGGAGCATTGGCATTTCGATACCTTCATTACGAATAAAGACCCTCGGTTTTATGAAGAGTTGGAAGTCCGTTTTGAACTTAATAATTCAGGTAAAGCAAGTAATTTCAATATCATGGGAGAAGTATTTACAAAGAACGATTGAACATGTGCCATTAAAAAAATAATGTGATAAAATTCTTCCGTAAAATCCGTCAAAAACTACTATCTGAGAAAAAATTCTCGAAATACCTGCTCTATGCTCTAGGTGAAATCGCCTTGGTAATGATTGGTATTCTTTTGGCTTTACAAGTCAATAACTGGAATGAAAAAAGAATCCAACAAGAACAACTAATTTCGGTATACGAGCGCATTCTAACAGATATTGACAAGGATGTTCAAGAATTGTCTTCAAACTTAAATTACTACACAGAAATAGAATTTATATTTCAAAGAGTTATTAAAGATTCTATCACACCAGATTTATTTGATATAGGCCTGTCTAGAATATTGACAAATTATATTGCCTCAACTAATTTAAATATAACCGGAGTAAACCAATTAAAAGCATTAAACGTTAATGATAGTTTGTCCTTAAAAATCATAGATGTCTATGATAAAATGGGTCTTATATTGATTGACTATTATGAAAAAAGAATCAATGAACAATCCGAAGAAATAGTGAATATATTTAGGGACAATTACGATTGGTATCCCGAATATATGGGCAAAACCATAATGCAGGATAATAGCAGCGAAGAGCTTCAAGATTATTTTTTACATAGCTCTGAATATAGGCATCGCGTTATTAGCAACTACCAATTGTATTATGTTAATTATGCTAGGGTCTTAAAAGTTTCAATAGAAGCGCTACAAGAAACTGAGGAAGAATTAAAACGAATAGTAAACAAATCTTGAAATGATCAAATTCTTTCGTCGAATTCGGCAAAATCTTCTTTCAGAAGGCAAAACCCACAAATACTTTAAATATGCCATTGGCGAAATTGTACTCGTAGTTATTGGGATACTTATTGCACTTCAAATTAATAATTGGAATGAAAACAAAAAAGAACAAGCCCAAGAGCAAGAACTTTTAAGTCAGTTACAATCAGAATTTCAAAGTAATCTGGAACAGTTAGACCAAAAAACCGATTTGCGAAATCAGATGATTACAGCATCACTAAAGTTACTGAACACGATTGACCATCCAGAAACAAGAAATTCAGATCCTATTGTAAAATACATATCCCTCACGGCGATAGCTCCCACTTTCGCTCCAATCGTTAATGATATTAATAGCTCTGGAAGAATACAACTGCTACAAAATTCAAGTCTAAAAGAGAACCTAGCACGATGGACGAGCGAAGTCATACAAGTTACCGAAGAAGAACAAGCATGGATATTCATTAGAAATAATAATTACATGCCGATGCTGGCGGAACATGGTATAACAAGAAATATTTTAAATCAATATTGGAAAGACAATGTTAGTGGATCTTTTCATTTAGATATTGGCACTAATACTCAATTTGATTTCGGGAATTCAAAAAAGGATATCCTTTTCTCAGCTATTTTAGATGAAGTTAAATTCGAAAGTGACATCGCACGATGTGCAACGTTTGCAAAACTTACAAATAGTCAAGCAATTAGCCTACGTAAGCGCATTGTTGAAATTCTAGATTTAATAAAACAAGATTTATACTAAGCATTACATTCTTTAGAAAATCTGACGCGCTTACCTACCCTCCTTGGAGGGGTTGGGGGTGGGTAAAAGCAAAAATGTTACCTTAATAGTCACAAAAATTAAACGAATGGCACTGAATAAAAATGAAAATATCTTGAGCATGAAACAGTATTTGACACTGGGCCTTTTGGCTTTAATGAGCACTATATCAGCTCAAACAGATGTAGAAAAAGCAGCTGAAACCGTTGGTAAAAACAAAATCGAAGGTCATATCTATTTTCTGGCCGATGATCTTTTGAAAGGGCGTGATACAGGCTCTCATGAGAATAAAATAGCCGCAAGTTATTTGGCCAACACCTTACGTAGTTATGGCGTAAAACCGAATCCAGCTACGGGTTCTTACTATCAAAATTTCAATCTCACACAATCTTCTGCGCCAAGCATACTTAAGGTCACATTAAATGGCGAGCATTATCCGCATACTGTTGTGGTCAATGCTAAATCTGCAGTGCTTTCAGGAGATGCCATTTATCTAGGCTATGGGTTTGAAGAGGATTATAATGGCAAGGACGTAAAAGGGAAATTGCTTGTTGTACGGGCTGGAACTCCTGATTCTTCTGAACCCAGTGCGGTCATTAGGTCACATAAGAACAAACAGGGTTTGGCAAAGAAAAATGGGGCTATTGGTCTGGTAGAGATGACCCTATTGGATGATGAATGGTGGTCGCGCATCAAACACTTTATGGGAGAAAGCGTAGAAATTCCTGATGCTATGGATTCCGAAGGTACAACCGACAACTTTGTTCATCTCTGGGTAAACACAACTTCAGCGCAATTAAATGCATTGGGTGACTCTGGTTTATCATATTCCATCGAGACCGATGGAAAAAAAGAGCAAATCCTTTCGACCCAAAATGTGGTGGGCATTTTAGAAGGCACTGACCCTAAACTAAAAAACGAGTATCTCATTTATTCAGCTCATTATGACCATATTGGTATTGGCAGGCCTGACGCCCAAGGTGATAGCATCTATAATGGAGCCCGCGACAACGCCATTGGCACAACGGCTGTTTTGACAATCGCCGAAAATTTAGCCAAGTACCCAACGAAACGTTCCGCTTTATTCATTCTATTCACAGGAGAGGAAAAGGGACTTCTAGGAAGTCAATATTATGTTCAAAACCCCATACTACCTTTGAATCAAATGGTCTATTGTTTTAATACCGATGGCGGTGGCTATAACAATACCGGTTTGGCGACGATTGCCGGATTAGAACGAACCACCGCTCAGACGCATATGGTAACAGGTGCCGAAACCTTTGGATTGAAGGCTTTGGATATAGACGAGGCTGCACCGGAACAAGGCCTTTTTGATCGTAGCGACAATGTGAGCTTCGCTAAAGTGGGAATTCCCGCCCCTACCTACTCCACCGGATTCGATGCCTTTGATGAAGAAATCAGCAAATATTATCATCAAGCCGGTGACGAAGCAGATAGTCTTGATTTTGATTATTTGGTGAAGTTTTACCAAGGGTATGTATTATCCGGTCGGCTGATAGCCAACGATCCCGAAAAACCCTTTTGGATCAAAGGTGACAAATATGAAGCCGCAGGTAATGTCTTGTATGGTAATACGCCTCTAGTTCCTATTAAAAATTGACAACAATAGTATTCCTTACCGTAAAACCCAATTTTCAACATTAAAATTGAATTTAAACTCATGAAAAAACAACTACTTCTTTTTCTTTTCCTAGGGTGTTTCCCCGTTATGCAGAGTCAAACAAAAACCAACTTGGAATTAGTCGATATTTTCAATATGGAATTTGTTTCCGACCCGCAAATATCACCGGATGGAGGTCAGGTTTTATACGTACGGAATTTTAAAGACGTTATGACCGACAAAAATCTTTCCAACATTTGGATTATCA
Source organism: Maribacter sp. (assembly GCA_029287355.1). Taxonomy (GTDB): domain Bacteria; phylum Bacteroidota; class Bacteroidia; order Flavobacteriales; family Flavobacteriaceae; genus Maribacter_C. Next base: position 20,803 of record JARFRH010000278.1, read on the forward strand.
ATTCCGACGGCTCCAAGAATCGGCCCATTACCACAGGAAACCAGAATGATTTCTATCCAAGATGGTCACATGATGGCCGAAAAATAATTTTTAAGTCAAATCGACAAGATGATCGTATGAAGCTTTATCTGATGTGGATAGACACTAAAGAAATGGCACCCTTGACGAATACGCCCAAGGCTCCAGAACAGGTCACATGGTCACCTGACGACCGTTATTTGGCTTTCAACATGTTCGTACCCAAACCCGAAGAATCAATAATAAAAATGCCCTCAAAACCTGAGGGTGCCAAATGGAACACCGCACCCACTTATATCGACAAACTCAATTATCGCGGTGATGGCCAGGGCTATATCAAGGGGGGCACCATGCAACTCTTCACGCTATCTATCAACGGCGGCACTCCAAAACAGTTGACGACTACCGATTTTGACCATGGTGGGCCCGAATGGGCAAAAGATGGTAAGAAACTTTATTTTTCGGCGAATTTCAACCCAGATGAAGCCTTCGAACCCATGAACAGTGAAGTGTACGAAATTGAATTGAATGATCAAAAAGTGAGGGCAATGACCGAGCGATATGGGCCGGATGACGGACCAAAGGTCTCCCCGGATGGTACTAAAATCGCTTACACCGGACTTGATGATGAATTGCAAGGGTATCAATTAACCGAACTTTATGTAATGGATGTAGCAGGCGGAACACCAAAACTTTTATCCGGTGCATTCGACCGCAGTATTGCAAATATTCAATGGGCCAAAGACGGGAAGGGCCTTTACTTTCAATACGATGATAAAGGGGAAACCAAGATCGCCCACATCTCGCTTGCCGCACAAGTCACCGACAAGGTGACGAATGTAGGCGGGCTCTCCTTGGGCAGACCCTACAATCAAGGCGCCTACACCGTATCCAACACTGATAGAATAGCCTATACATTAGGAACGACGCAACATCCTTCCGATTTGGGCGTGCGTGACAAACGAGGAGACAAAAGACTCACTTTTGTAAACGACGATCTTTTTTCCTTTAAAAATTTGGGTAACGTAGAAGAACTCTGGTGGAAATCATCGTTTGACCAACGTGACATTCAAGGTTGGGTGGTAACACCGCCGAATTTCGACCCTTCCAAAAAGTATCCTTTCATTTTGGAAATCCATGGTGGGCCGTTCTCGAGTTACGGATCGGTTTATTCTGCAGAAATACAAGCGTATGCGGCCGCAGGTTATGTGGTATTATATTCAAATCCGAGAGGTAGCACCAGTTATGGTGAGGAATTTGGCAATCTCATACATCACGACTATCCCAATCATGATTATGAAGATCTGATGTCAGGTGTAGATGCCGTTATCGAAAAAGGCTATGTTGATACTGACAACCTTTTCGTTACTGGTGGAAGTGGTGGCGGTGTGCTTACAGCGTGGATTGTTGGCAAAACCGACCGATTCAAAGCTGCTGTTGTAGCCAAACCCGTCATTAACTGGGCGAGCTTTGTACTTTATGCGGACGGTGCTGCATTTTTCGCTAAATACTGGTTCGGAAAAAAGCCTTGGGAAGATCCAGAAAGCTATTTTAAACGTTCTCCTTTGAACTATGTGGGAAATGTCACTACACCAACAATGCTTTTGACAGGTGAAGAAGATTACCGTACACCAATAGCCGAATCAGAACAGTTCTATACTGCCTTAAAGTTAGAAGGTGTTGAAACAGCTATGGTTCGTATATCTGGTGCTTCACATGGAATTGCCAATAGACCAAGTAATTTGATAGCCAAAATAGCCGGTATTTTGGCGTGGTTCGAGAAACATAAGGATTAGTGATGATAAAATTCTTTCGCCACATCCGTCAAAAACTGCTAACTGAAAACAAATTCAGCAAATACCTGCTCTATGCCATTGGCGAAATCATTCTTGTGGTCATTGGTATTTTGATTGCGTTACAGATCAATAATTGGAATGAATTTAGAAAAGACCAAGTTAAAGAACAAGCATATCTGGTAAACTTGAATAAAGATATAAAAGCAGATATTTCCTATAACAATCGAAATATTTTTGAACGTTATGATAAAAAAGTTGAGGCTCTTAAAAATGGAAAGGCCTATTATCAAGGCATGTATACTATTACAGATACTTTAACCTTTTTAAACGACTTAGGCTATGGAGCTGTTTTTGGAAATGTTATCTGGGCATTCAATAAAACCACCTATAATCAATTGGTAAACACAGGCGACTTTAAAATTATTGCAAACGATTCTTTAAGAGAATCTATATTAAACTATTACAACCTTTTAAATGGTATTGATGAAAGCAGTGAAGGTAAACAGACAGGTTATGTTAAGTACACAAATTCTTTGGCACCATTTAATCGAGATGCCCCAGGTTTTATCTCTTCATTTGATCAAAAACTTTTTCTTTCTAAAATAAAATCCGAAGAATTTTACAAATTACTTAATCTAGAATTAACCTTGGCTTATGAAATAAAGGGTAAAGCTACTTCTGTAGATAGCAGAGCAGAAAAACTTATAGAACTAATTGAAACCTATTTAAAGGAATGATTAAATTCTTCCTTAGAATTCGCCAAAAATTACTAACTGAGAATAAATTCAGTAAATACCTAATCTATGCCATTGGCGAAATTGTATTGGTGGTCATAGGAATATTAATTGCTTTACAGATCAATAAATGTTATGATGAAAAGGTCTGCAATTAATTATACAAGAACTAATCGATTTAAGATTGCTCTGGCCGCAGTAACTGGATTGTTCATGTTTCTTTTTCTACTTTTTTTTCAACCTTTCGGAGTCAATAATTATAGAGCCGATGAGAAAATCACCCCTTTGCTCATCATATTGCTTTTTATTTTTGGCCTAATAGTCTCGTTAACTATTCTAGCATTGGAGTTTATTGTCTACCCTTGGCTGTTCTCAAAAAGTAGGCCCCAGAAATACGTTGTATGGGTCGGTATCGAAATATGGGTGGTTGCCAGTACTACCTTTATGTTTTATAATGTTATGGGCGAATTTCACGACTTTTATATCGCCAGTTACTTAAAACATCTTTTAGAGATCGGAACTATTTTGATTATATCGTTCAGTGGTACACATTTCTATTTTAAGTACATTCAGGTAATTAAAGAATATGAAAATGTAGTATCAATAGCTGATAATAGGTCATTATTAGAAGATGTGGTCATGCTTTCCGGTGACTATAAAAATGACCAAATTGCAGTAGCGCTAAAAAATATCGTTTCTATAAAATCTGCCGACAACTACGCAAGTCTAAATTACCTCGAAGAAAATACGATAAAGAAATATTTGATACGGTCAACATTGACCGAACTAGAAAAGAAATTAGGGTCAGATGCAATTATTCGAATCAATCGCTCCGCAATCGTCAATCTAATGCATTTGGAATCTTTTAAAAACCATTCCGGAAAACTTAATTTAAAACTACGTGCCACCCCAGAACGGTTTCAAGTGTCAAGATCCAATCGATCAAAAGTTATTGAAAGGCTAACGAAATACGCTCATTGATCAATCCATCCCTAAAACAATACAATTTATCCCTAATGACTGAATTCAAGTAACAATAAAGGTGCTCGTGATGTCTTCTGTGTAAAACAAAACATATAAATCATGAAAACACTAAAATTAAATTTCAGATTGGGCATTGTACTTTTAATTCTGACCTGCAATACGCATTCACTTTTCTCTCAAAACGATGCTACCCTGCGTATCCTAAAAAGCTTTGTCGATGATTATAGTAAGGATGTAGCCCTTACCAAAGATGCCGTTTTTGGTATACAAGTAGATTCTACATTTTGGCATGTTAAGGCTATAGCAAGAACAGAAAGCAATGCTGCATCGGTAGTATTATTCGAAGGGAAGCCAAAAACACCTACGTACTACTTCAAAACAGATCCGGAAACATTGGTCAAGATCGACAAAGGCGAACTCAACGCGCTTACCGCATCGGCAAAGGCATTTTCTACAGATATTACCCCTTTTGACGTAGAAACGATGCCCGGGTTTCAACCTGATGAGAACTTCGTAGACGACATGTTCTCGGTATTCTTTCACTTTTGGACAAAAGGATTACCCGAACGCATTCCTTATGGCTTAGAATATACGCGCTTTACACATGGGGCCCAGGCATCCATCTTTTACTATCAAAAAGGGTTTCGCTCGGGATACTTCGCCATAAAAAAAGGGCAACATGCCAACGAAGATGAACGCTCTAAAACGAACCCGTTTCCTTCACTCTTCATCGCTATAAAAGGCAAGGGCACCATTATAATCAACGGCATGACCTCTAAGCTAGCTGCCGGTGAAGCCATACTAATACCTGCAGGTATTTCCCATGAATTTTTAAATGCTAACGATGAACCCTTAGAGGGCTTTATATTTATGTTTGGTGAGGGAGCCTAGTCTTTAATTGACTTAATTTAGAGCACTTTGGTCGTTTCTAAAAACTGGAGTGCTTTTTTGAAGACCCATTAGACCAAACCAACAAAAATGACTCTAATTCTTAGTATATTTAAGAATTATCGGCCAATGAACCATGATAAAATTCTTTAGAGGACAAGCATATGAAGAAAATGCCTTGTAGACATATTTAGCCAATGTGCTAGATGGCGCATTGGAATTAAAAATAACAAGCATGATCAAATTCTTCAGACAAATTAGAGAACAACTACTTACTGAGAATAAATTCTCGAAATACCTCATGTATGCCATTGGTGAAATTGTACTTGTCGTGATTGGTATTTTGATTGCCCTGCAGATCAACAATTGGAATGAAGAACGGAAAGACAGTATCGAACTTGAAAATTATCTGATCAAGATTGCGGATAATATTGACCAGGATATTAGGACCCTAAATAGATTACAGGTCAGACGCGATACTGTTTTCATTAAAGCAAAGAGATCGGCAAAACTTCTTATGGAACAAGACTTTACCGATTTTGCAACCATGATTGGCGGCGTACGATGTTTCTATGAGTTCTATTTTAGCGCTAATAAGGGTGGCTACGAAGCCCTAAAAAATTCGCAATTTTTGGGAAGAATCAAAAATTCATTGGTTGATAGTTTATTGACGCAATATTACGTGGGGGTTGAGTCGATAGAGAAGTCAGAGAATGGCTATAACACATTTATTGAAAGAATGGAAGTCGAATTAAATTCAAGTATAGACCAAACGCCAATATTCGAATTTATACAGTCGCGCGAAGATGCTGCTGAACCTGAAGTTGATTTTGACCATCAGGCATGGATCAACAAAAATCAAGAGGCATTCAGGCCGTATCTAACGAGGACTGCATTCAACTCAGCAGTATTTCGAACCGCACTACAACCAAATGATCATGATCAACGGTCAATTCGAACTGGAACCGCATGGACACAGGAAATTAGAAAAGGAGTGAGTATTAATTC